>JBLHZE010000101.1:0-7614 GCA_047631015.1 Actinomycetes bacterium | reverse complement strand
CTCACCTTCGTCGCTGTCGCCGTCGTAGAGACCACCGACCATTGCAGAAATATTAGGTTTCAGGAGTCCGGTCCCGAGCGCGATGGCGGCCAATCCCGGCCAAATAGCCCAGTCGACTGGGACTGCCAGAATGTAGTGGCCGGCGGCGATGATGAATGCGCCAATAAGAACTGTCTTGCGAGGACCCCACAGTCGGTCTGATAGCCACCCGCCAGGCACAGCAAGTAGCCATACCATCGAGCTATAAACTGCGTAAATCCCGACTGCATCTGGCGTCGACATCCCGAGTCCGCCGTCGGCCGCTGGGGCGATGAGGTAGAGAACGAGAATGGCGCGCATTCCGTAGTAACTGAAGCGCTCCCACATCTCGGTGGTGAAGAGTGTGGCAAGTCCGACCGGCTGACCGAGGAACCTCGTGTCATCTGCTGGTGGCACTTTCGGGGAACTGGCCATATTAGAACGGTACGCCGCTGGAGTGTGATGTTGCTGGGAGCGCAACTCTCGCCGCGCTCTTCGGCTAGTGTCCGGCTTGTTAGATCCGGCTGTTGAGGAGAGTAGTTGTGCGAACAGGGTGGGCACGCGACGCGTTGAATGATCGGGATCTTGCCGCAAAAACGGCAACGTTCGCTGCGGCTGCGAATATCGGCACGTCGTTCGCGCCGAACCTGCTGCCACGGAAACCAGTCGATCAGGCAATCGCCACGGGAGTATCGGCGAGCATCTCGTATGGGATCGCGAACCTGACGCAGTCATTCATCGACGGCCTTGCTCGGCGGATCGCGCCAGGACGAGATCGAGCACCAACCGAGAGCCGCAAGTACCTGAACACGATTGCCAACGTGTCGGCGATTGCTGGGGGAATCGGATTACAGAAAATATTTGTTGCCAAGCATGGCGAGCCAGTCAAACGCGCGACGATGCGCACGATTGGTTGGGAACTCACGGCGAGCGGGTTTGCTGGTCTGGGGATCACTGCCGCAGTGGGCGGAATGGAGGAGGTGGCCAGGCGTAGTGGGGGAGCTTTACACCCTGCGGTTTTTCCGGTTGGCTTTGTCGTTGGAACCGTGATGTCGGCAGCTCAACTGCTCTGGTACCGACGAAACCAACAAGATTCGGCCCCGATTGTGAACTCGCTGTCCCAAGGGGTTGTCGTCATGGCTGGTGTGACGGCCGTGGGCTACGCTGAAACGCGCTTAGCAGGAGCCGTCGCGTCAGGAGTCCGCGGATCTGTGCCGGGCCTTGCATTGCTAGCTGAACCCATTGGTCACGCTGTTGGTCTTGGTCTGCTTGCCACTGGTGTCGGTATAGGCATCGAGGTGGTGAATCGGCGAGCTGAACAGGGCGGCTCTGCGATCGAAGCCGCCTACGTCGCGTCCACTGACTCCGAGTTCGTTAGTGGCGCAGGTAACTCGGTGGTCGAGTGGGGGACGCTGAGTCGAGAGGGCCGCCGGTTCGTCAATATGGCTTTGACCCCTGCCGAGATTATGGAGGTCACTGGTCACGAATCGACGTCGCCAATCCGTGCTTTTGTTGGACTAGACAGCGCGGATACCGTCGATGCCCGGGTGGGGCTGATGATGACGGAGTTGGAGAAGCTTGGTGCGTTCGAGCGTTCAGTGATTTGTCTGTGCTCGCCGACGGGGACTGGATACGTCAACTACGTGTCAACGGAGACTCTGGAGTACCTGACACGCGGCGATTGCGCGACGTTGGCGCTGCAGTACTCACTGCGACCATCGTTCCTCTCATTGGACAAAGTGAAGGTCGGGCGGGAGCAGAACCGTGCGTTGCTGCACGCAATCAGTGGCCGCTTGATGGGAATGTCGGACGAGGAGCGGCCTCGCCTGGTTGCCGTAGGCGAGAGTCTCGGCGCTTTCACTTTGCAGGACGCCTTCCTTCATGAGGGTACGAGCGGGTTGGCCCGCGCTGGAATCTCCAACGCCCTCTTCATCGGAACACCTGCGGAGAGTAAGTGGGCTGAACAGTGGAGATTGGAGCCACAGCGATTCGACCCCGACGACCAGGTTGTTGAGGTTGATGGCTACGACGAATGGCTCGACTTACCGCTTGCCGTGAGGGCAGCAGCGCGCTACATCCTGCTAAGCCATCACGAGGATCCGATCGTCAAATTCTCGCCGGCACTAGCCGTGCAAGCACCTCGTTGGATGGCGGACGGTCCGACTCGCTCTCCGGCGATTGCGGCCAATATTGACTGGCGGCCCTTCACGACCTTTATTCTCACTGCAGTCGATATGAAGAATGCGACCAATGTGATTCCCGGTCAGTTTGAGGCAGTGGGACACGACTACAGAGCTGATCTGGCTCGATTCACTTCGCTGGCATTTGAGCTATCGGTCGAAGACGGCGAGCTCGCCCGGATTGAGGCTGCTCTGCGCGAACGCGAACTGCGTATGGCAAAAGCGCGGCTGTCTGCCGAGATGGTCGAGCAAACGAAGGAGTCGATTACCCGCAAGCTCAACTCCTGGGGCCTCACGGCAGAGTC
This sequence comes from Actinomycetes bacterium, assembly GCA_047631015.1. Taxonomy (GTDB): domain Bacteria; phylum Actinomycetota; class Actinomycetes; order S36-B12; family UBA10799; genus UBA10799. The sequence goes on along the minus strand of JBLHZE010000101.1, from coordinate 5,111 downwards.
GTGATCACACGCGGCCGCGTATGGTCTTTGATGATGGCAGCATGGTCACGAGTTTAGAATCATATCGCTGACTTTTTCCCCAATCATGATGGTGGGGGCATTGGTGTTACCGCCCACGATCTTGGGCATGATCGAGGCATCGGCCACCCGGAGTCCTTCAATTCCATAGACGCGCAGCTGGTCGTCCACAACGGCCATGGGATCGCTCCCCATTTTGCAGGTCCCGACGGGGTGGAAGAGGGTACTAGACCAGTACCGGATGTCTTTCACGATGGCCTCGTCACTCAGTTCAGGACGTGAGGATTCCGTGGTCGGATCTCCAATTGAGTCAGCCAGGGGGGCCGTAGCGAACATCCGCTGCGCCATACGAACCCCTCGCAACATGGTTTCCATGTCCTCGGGGTCTTGGTAGTAGGCCGGGTCGATGCGTGGCGAGGCGGCGGGGTCTTTACTTGTTAATGAGATTTCGCCTACGCTCTTTGGGTAGAGGAGTGTGGGTAAAATCATGCATCCACGCCCCTTGGGTTTGTAGTTAATGTCGTCGAGCGGATTATCGGGCGTTCCGGTGGCGACGAAATGAAACTGCAGGTCCGGAATCGGAGTATCGGGCGTGGTCTTGACGAACCCGCCACCTTGGCAGCCGGGAGCTGCAATGGGGCCCCCGCGGTTCAATAGGTAGCGGCCAAGCCAGTAGAGAATCGACGGTTTGTTGATCGAGAGGACGGCGTTATCTTTCACCTTGTGTGCGACGATGCCCACCAGGTGGTCTTGTAGGTTCTTTCCAACGCCCGGTAGGTCCTTGACACAGGGAATCTGAAGAGCGGCGAGTTCATCCGCCGGTCCGACACCCGAGCGAAGCAATATCGACGGGCTTCCTAACGCGCCGCCACACAGGATGACCTCCTTGGTAGCGTTTGCTACTTGCTTGCCCTCTGGGGTCGCGTATCGTACGCCCACGGCCCGGCCATCTTGGATGATCACACGGTCGACCAAGGCTTCGGAGATCACGGTGAGGTTAGAACGCTTCATCGCCGGTTCAAGGTAAGCCATAGCCGTGCTGCACCGCTGTCCGTCACGAATGGTCATTTGATAAGGGCTCATACCCTCGCGCTCGGGGGTGTTTAGGTCTTCGACGATAGGTACATCAAGTGAACCGGCTCCGGCTTCGATCATCTTTCGAATAATCGGAGCCGGTTCTTCGATGTCGGTCACATCGAGAGGTCCGGTACGACCGTGGTGTGCGCCTCCGAGGCGCGCATTTCGTTCTGCACGCCGAAAATAAGGAAGGACCTCGTCGTAGCTCCATCCCTGATTGCCCAGGTCGCGCCAACCGTCGTAATCCGCACGATGGCCACGGATATAAATCATGTAATTCAGGCAGCTGCTTCCCCCGAGGACCTTGCCGCGAGGCCAGTAATTAGTTCGACCGTCGAGCCCTTCCTGAGTTGTTGTGCGGTAGCCCCAATCGTGTTTTCCGCGCCAGAGGGTAGCGACCAGGCCGGGAGCAGAAATCGCCAGGTGTTTGTGCGATCCACCGGCCTCTAGCAAGAGAACCTGGTTGGTGGGATCCTCGCTCAGTCGAGCCGCAATAACGGCTCCCGCCGAACCGCCACCGGCAACAACGAAATCGTAGTCCATCTGTCCTCCAGATACTCTGATACCGATCGACCTCCAGTTTTTTTGAGGCTACCGTATCGGCACCATCATTGCCGTCGCGCAAGTTCGTTTGGCGACCCTCGCCTCCCAATCTGGAGACCTAAGAGGCTAGTGCAGGGGTCGCGCGACAGATAGATTCGTGGTTTGGTGGAGAACCTTGGAGGGCAGGACGGGCTGCCAGCTAGTGCTCACGCGATTACATGAGTGAATGAGCTAAGGAGAGTTAATGGCAACACCACCTGATTTTGGTGCGAGCGACTTAGGCAAGCTCTTCACTCAGCGTCATGAGCAAGCGGTGCGGGACCTAGGCCGCTTTAACCTTGCCGTGTTCGGTAAAACTGGGGCTGGTAAGTCGACTCTGATCAACGCGGTCTTTGGTCGAGAAGTGGCCGCCACAGGGACCGGTCCACCGATAACCGAGGGGCTGCAGTATCACGAACACCCTGACGGAATTTTGGGCTTATACGATTCACAGGGCTTTGAGACTGGGCACGGGGGCGATGCCGTGCTGGCGGGGTTGGAGCAGATTGTTACGACAAGTCGATCTCAGCCGGTAGAGAAGCAGATTCATGCTGCTTGGTACCTCGTGCGCTGGAGTGACCGCCGGTTCGAGGATGCTCAAGCCATCTTTGTTCAACGAGTTGCCCAGCTCGTCCCCGTTGTTTTTGTCATGAGTCAGGTTCCGATGACGGCTGATGGACGGGTGCACGGGGATGCCCTGGCGTTCGCTGCGTATATCGAGAGCCTGAACATGCCACTATCGCCGCAAAACAACGTGGTGTTGACGAATGCGCTGCCCGATGAGTTCCTACAAACGGTTGTCTTTGGATTGGACCGGCTCCTAGATGCCACCTTTGCCACAGCTCCCGAGGCAAGTAGGCGAGCACTTGTTGCTGCTCAACTTGTCGATAAGGAGCGTAAAAGGCGCGCTGCGAGCAAGATTGTTAAGGCGGCGTCGGCGACCGCGATGACGACGGGCCTGACGCCGATTCCTTTCTCGGATGCGGCCATCCTGGTGCCGATTCAGATAGCGATGGTTGCACGGATCACCGCGGCTTACGGGCTGACGGTTCCTACCAGCAGGCTTGCCGCGCTGGTCGGCTCATTGTTGTTATCCAGCGGCGCCACGACAGCCGGGCGCTGGATGGTGAGCTCAGTTTTGCGATTTGCCCCTGGCGGACAGATCCCTGCCGCTGCAATCTCGGGCACCGTCGCGGCAACCCTGACGAATGCGATCGGCAAAGCATGGATTGAAGTATGTGAACGCATGCTGACCAGGGATACCAGCTCGGGGGCTATCGATACACGCGTGATGCAAGAGCTGTTTCGAGATGAATTTCGGAGTAGATTCACGATCAGAAACTCCGCCGCTAGCTGATCTGGCAGGTCGACTAATTTCTGTCCGTGCCGACGGCAATCACAGATTCCAATGACTCCGCTAGCAGGTCGGTCAGCTCCTCTGGTCGTGTGACAGCTCCTCGGTCGATATTGACTCCCAAGAAAACGTCGCCGTCGTAGGACATTAGGGCGACGTTGATAGCGGCGCCGGCCTTCGGGGCGAACGGAATCATCGAATCCACCTTGGCGCCTGCCAGATATACCGGGATTGGCGGGCCCGGAACGTTAGTAGCGGCAAAGTCGGTTCCCTTCATCAGTCCACCGGCAATCGATGTGGTGATTGGGCGAGGCAGTAGCGCCAGGGCTTTGTACACAACACGAGAAACGGGGAGTGCAGGTTCCATGCGAGCTTGGGTCAGAATCGGATGGAGCTGGCGCATCCGAGCCGCCGGATCGGCAAGGTTTGTCGGAACTACGAACCGTGCGGGCACCCACTGATTGGCACCCGCGCCTGTGTCGTTGGCGCTGCGCACATTGATCGGCATGTTGACCCTCAGTGCCCCGGGGTTGTCGCCGTGTAGCTCGTGGTAGGCCGCGAGCCCGCCCGTGACCGCCGCCATGAAGGCATCGTTGAGTGTTCCGCCGACAGCCTTTGCGGCTTTCTTCATTGCGTGGAGGTCTACTTCGATGACAGAGAAAGCCACCGACAGGGAGCGGTTGGTCCATAATGCGGAGAGAGGTTCTGAGGCAGGAGCGAGCAGGCGCCCGGCCGACGCTGCGAACTCCTGAGCATCGACGGCCGAGGTGACAGGATCAGTTACGCCCTTCTTCGCCAAGTCTGCAAGCGTCCTCGTGGTCGTCTTCACGTCAGAAAACGTTGACTTGATCTCGACCTGGATTCCTTGCTCGATGCGCTCCTTCGCGTCGAGAACGTGCCCGACTGGGGCTGCCGGTTTCGCTGGCAGCTCCGCAGTAGGATCGCGTTCCAGGTCGAATAATGCCGCAGCCATCGCGAGGCCGCCCATCCCATCAGTAATGGCATGGTGGATTTTGATAATAAGGGCCGCTTGACCCCCAGAGAGGCCAGTGACCATATGGACTTCCCACAGCGGGCGGGACCGGTCAAAGTCCTGTTCGCTGATTGTTTCCGCGAGTTCCAGAACCTCGGAGAGGCCCGCGGTCTTCTCAGATGCCCGCTCCCAGCGAAGGTGGTAGGCCATATCGAAGTTGGGGTCGGTCTCCCACCGTGGTGGTATGAGAGAAAGCGGATTGCCAATAGCGCGCTGGCGCAGCTTGGGGGTTGCTAGGGACATTCTGTCCACACGGTCGTGGATGATGTCTTGATCTGGTTCTCGGTCGAGTATTGCCACCACAGTAATCACGGACCGGAGGAGTGGATCTCCTTCGACTCCAAACATCACTGCGTCAAAGGCGCCCATACGTGGATCTATGCTATTCACGTTGCCTAGTCTCTTAGATTCCGCTACTTAACGCGAGCCGTACCCCGAAGAATAGGTTTGTATTACGTCACGTGGCGGAACGCGGACTGACAAGATGGCGCAATGACGGCAGATCAGGCAGACAACGACATCGGAAGTAAGCGCCTGATCGACCACATCGTGATCGGTGGGCTGAAGTCCTATGCTGCTGAGCCGACTCGGGTTGAGTTGGCGCCCCTTACGCTGGTTTTTGGTCCAAACTCTGCTGGTAAATCCTCGCTGTTATCGACGTTGACCCTGCTACGCCAAACCGTGGTTTCCGACAAGCCCTTTCAGTTGCGCACCCGCGGGGATTTGGCGGACGTCGGATCGTTTCGGCTCGCTGTCCACCAACATGACCCCTCGACTCGCATTACCCTAGGGATCGGGTTTCGTGCACCTCGTCCGACAGCTCACACGTGGCTACCGCCTCATGTCGTTCGCGAAATGTCGTTCGGTTTTGGTCTGGATGAAGACGCGAATCGGCCCGGCGACACTATCGTTGGAATCGACATCGATGGGATCGGGACGCAGATGTTGGTGGATGCCGACGGAGTTGTCGTCGCCGACAACGCGCCAGACCCGCAGTGGGATGACTTCCTGGCAAGTCTAGCGATCGCTCGCCAAGTACTAGATCCA
>JBLHZE010000100.1:0-7706 GCA_047631015.1 Actinomycetes bacterium | reverse complement strand
TCCAGGGCCCCGGCACCGATGATTGCGCCCTGTCCAGGCATCAATCGCGGAACGCTGTGGACCGTTCCGATTGTGCCCGGGTTGGTCAAAGTGATCGTAGTCCCAGCGAAGTCGTCGACTCCTAGCTTCGCCTGGCGGGCACGTCGCACGACATCGTCGTAGGCAGTCCAGAAGCGACCGAAGTCCATTGGGCCGGCGTTCTTTACGTTCGGGACGAGTAACTGGCGAGTCCCGTCTGGCTTCGGCAGATCGATCGCCAACCCGAAATTGATCGAATCATGCTCGATCAGATTAGGCTTGCCGCTGATTTCGGCAAACGCGGCATTCATCGCGGGATGTGTTTTCAATGCTTGAACGATGGCGTAGCCAAGAATATGCGTGAAGCTGACTTTCCCACCGCGTCGGCGTTTCAGATGGTTGTTGATCACGATGCGGTTGTCGATGAGCAGTTTCGCGGGGACAGTTCTCACGCTCGTAGCTGTCGGGATCTCGAGGCTGGCAGCCATATTGACCGCTACCCGTGCCGCCGGCCCCCGAAGTGCCACGGCATTCTCGCCCTGCGCCAACACGTGCGGTTTGGCTGGCTTTGCAGGCATGCCTGGATCGGGCTCACTGCGTTTTTCAACAGGTTGTGCCGTGTCCCTCATCGAGCTTTTTTCCCGATCTTTTGCCGCGCTGGACAGCCCGTCGGTGCCGGGGGTGAGCGCTGCTGAGGACGCGGTAGTCGGAGCGGTATTAGCCGGGGCGGAAGTTTCCGCACCTGCGGAGCTGCGTTCGCCGGGTTTGTAGTCAGCGAAGAAGTCCCACCACGCGGGATCTACCGCATGAGGGTCAGCCAAGTATTGGTGATAGATCTCATCGACCATCCACTCATTGGGGCCAAAGCCGACTGAGCTGTCTTCGTCTGGTGACTTGGCAGGGCTCACGGCCTATAGACTAGTGCGCTTCATGCGTCAGCGCGAAACCACCAGGGCGGCAAGCCGCTACTTCTATGTCAGAAATAGGCGGAAAGACGCCCCGTAGTCGCAAATGTCCAAGAATGAGCCAAATTTACTGCTGGAGCCTCAGTTGCCTGTACAAAGTGTCGAAAGTTCGGTGTAGTGGTGCAGTTACTTCCCCAAGGTTTAGGAGCTATGAGTATGGCCAGTCGACGTCTGTCCACTGTTCTTGTTACTGCGGGCCTGACTGCCGCTGTCTCATTCTCGGGACTTTCGACGGCTGGCGCACTCGCTCCAAGCGGTGCTGGTCATTTTGGTGAAGACGGCCAGGCAATCGCAGGTGCCTACTGGGATGCGCCGATGCAGGTGCAGCCGAGGGCATGGACAGAGCGGCCATGGCCCGCTTCATCTGATGTCCTTGCCCAACTGCGTGCGCACGGGCTAGACATAATCCTGGTGGAGGGCTACGACGATCCAAAGTATGAACGCCATGCGTTCCTCGAGAATAGCGGGAGTTCTGTCAATGCGGTGATGATGCACGACACGGGGACCAGTGTTCCGGCATCTCGGTTGAACAATACGCACTCGTTGAACTGGATCACCTATGGCGTTAAGAACTCCAAGGGTAAGACAGTTCGCGCCTGCCACTTCTACGTCGCTCGTGATGGCAGCGTGTATGTCGTATACCTCGGTCGCACATGGCATGCGGGCGCGGGAGACTCAATGTTCGGCGTGCCTGCGAATCGGATGAATGGATATTCCTACGGGATTGAGATTGAGTCCCAGGGTGGGGGTACGAAAGACCTCACCTCGGCACAGAAGGCGTCGGCGTCGAAGGTTGCGGCGGCAGCGTTAGAGGTCTCCGGACTTGGAATAGATCGGATCATCAACCACAAGACTTACGCGGGTCGTGTGCAAGGCAAGGTGGATACCGCTTACAGCAAGACCATGTGGCAGGACAGGATCGCTGCCGAGATGGGGATTGCTGTCGCTCCCCCTGCTCCTGCTCCGGTTGTATCGCCCAATCGGAAACATATCAGCATGGGAGCTATGACGGCGGGTACCTCCTCAGTATATGTTCAACGCTACCAGGGGGCGTTACGTCGGCACGCGAAAAAGCGCTTGAAGATTAAGGTAAAAAACATCAATCCCAGCAAGGCGACAGGCTACTACGGCGTGGAAACGAAGCAGCTCACCCGCACGGTCAAAAAGAAACTATCGCGCTCGTCGAAGAAGTGGCAGCGCATTTGGAACAACCAGCCACGTGGTACGCCGAATAAGGCGCTGGTGAAGAAGATCGGCAAAACACCGATCGGCTAACGCGAGTGGGTGAGCGACGAAGCTCACCCACCTTGACGATAAAGGCGCTGGTCGCTAGCGCGGGAGTTTGAGGCTCGGTTGTGGATCCTCAAGTAGCGCCGCCTCGACCCGACGGCAGACAACGTCAACGGCAGCATCTGTTGAATGCAGGGTGCTGGCGACTGGTATCGCTCCAGCCTCTCGGGCCTCTTTTGCGATGCGCTGTGACAGCACACCAGGAGCTATCACGAACGGTGTGACGATGATTCGCTCAAGTGGTTCGAAACTTGACTCGCGCAGAGTGGCCACGGCATCTGCGACCCGAGGTCCTGGACCAGATGCGAACGCCACAGCTGAGCCACCCCAGCCGTGGGACCGCCATTCCAGGGCCAGAGCGGCATGCCGGGCACGTGCTGACTCGATACCAGAACCAGCCGATGCCAGTACGACACCGGTATCGGAACCCGGTCGAAACCCAGAGGCCTTGAGCACCGCGTCCAGGCCCTTGAGGAGGATGGGATCAGCCCCCATCGGGCGTGCTACGCGCAGTTTGATACCGGGGTAGCTGATCTTCACCCGGGTTGTTGCGGCTGGAACGTCTGACGTGGCGTGATAGGCGACATTCAGCAGTAGTGGAACGACAACGACGTCATCAATGCCGTTCTCCTGGAGGTGCACGACCGCACCATCAAGTCGGGCGGTCTCATGGTCCAAGGATGCGAGCGCAACCGCGGCGTTCAGGCGATGCCCAACCCGGCGGGAGAGTAGGTCATTTGCGAGCCGCGCGCGTGGGTCTGGGCTGCCGTGGGATAACAGGACCACGCCATACTTTGCTCGCGCGGTCGGTAAGACCACGAGGTCATTCTTGCGACTGCGTGCCAACGTGACTCCAGGAAGATAGTCGGAATGCTCCTTCGTTCCGAGACCTACAGTACGGGTAATCTGGTCGAATCGGGGTAAGAAATCACCTAGGCGTGCCGGGCATCCGCTGAGGCAGTAGCGAGGTCTCCAAGCGAGGCGCGAAGGGTGACGACGTCACCGATGATGACCACGGCCGGCGGGGACACCACGACGGATCCAGTGCGGAGCTTTGCAAGAGACGTAACTGTGGTGTTCTGGTCGGGTGTCCAGCCGGACTCTACTATCGCGACAGGCATGTCAGGTCGGCGTCCAGACTCTATGAGTCCGGCAGCGATCGCCGGCAGTTTGCCAACCCCCATAAGCAGGACCAGAGTGGCGTCACTAGGAGCATTAGCGGCGGCGTGGACAACCCCAGCTGGCCCATCGTGAGCCGAGGCAACAACGAAGGCTGACGTGATACCCCGATGGGTGACGGGAATCCCTGCTGCGGCGGGAACTGACACTGCACTAGTGATGCCGGGGATCACGTCAACATCGACACCCGCAGCCAGACAAGCGAGCGCTTCCTCGCCGCCACGGCCGAGGACAAAGGGGTCGCCGCCTTTGATCCTGGCCACCCGGTGCCCGGCGCGTGCCTTTGACACCAGGATTGCGTTGATTTCGTCCTGAGGTACGGCATGTTTCCCCGGAGTCTTTCCGACATCGATCACCTCGACATCTGGCCCCGGAGACTCCCAGAGAATCGCGGGAGCCAGTCGGTCAACAACGAGAACGTCGGCAACTGCCACCGCGTGCATTGCGGCAATCGTGAGCAACTGAGGATCGCCGGGGCCGGCGCCGACTAATGAAACGGAACCCTTGTGGGTGTGGATGTCAGGGTCAGTTCCGGCAGAAGACATTCTGGTGCGTCGGATTGGCAGTTGACCACTCTGTAGTTGTAGGTCGATTGCATCTCGTAGAGCTCGTGCCCGTCCTGGGTCGGAGCCACCGGAAACGGCGATAACCACTTCGTCATCGCCGTGAATCATCGCCATCGGTAGTGCGGTCGAGTGACGGGCATTGGCGGAATTCATACAGAACGTGTTGGTGTCATTGGCCAATTGAGATACCAGCTCATCGACGTCGGGCACACCGGTTGCTGTGACCGCGAGCCAGACGTTCGAGATATCGGCGGGTTCGAAGGGCCGGTCATGCCAGGTGATGGCGGCAGTCTCAGCTAGATGCCTGAGGTCTTGTGTTACTTGTGGCGCGACCAGGATGACATTGGCCGCTGCCGCGACCAGTTGTTTGACTCTGCGGGTCGCGATCGGACCTCCACCGACGACGAGAACCCGGCGGTCGGTGAGGATCAGATTTGTTGGTAACCCGTTCACGATCGCCTTACGAGCGGGCCATTCCTCCGGCGAGAGTTGACCCATCTTGGTCGTCAACCAGGATGAAGGCTCCCGTTGTCCGGAGGTCGTCGTAGTTATCGATTGCAACGTCGTCGGCGAACCGCAGCGTGATTGTTCCGACATCGTTGGTGGTTAATGCGTCGGTATGGGCCGCATGCTCCAAGGTCTCGAGGTCAAGGCGGTCAACAACCGAGCCAACGATTGCGCGAACTGTTTTTGGTCCAATGCGGGCAAGCAGGCGCTGGCCCGTGGAGATGGGAGTTTCGGACAGAATACAGATGGTTGCGGTTATCTCACGCGTTAGCCGAGGAGGCTGATCAGCTGTCGCGATAACGTCACCGCGATGGACATCGATGTCATCGGCTAGCTGGATCGTCACCGACTGAGGAGCAAAGGCAACATCGGTCGGTTCGCCGACAACATCGATGGCAGTCACCGTTGAGGTGCGCCTAAGGTTCGTGATGGTGACCTCGTCGCCCACAGCGACGCTGCCCGATGAGATACGGCCGGAGTAGCCACGGAAGTCTGGGTATTCGGCCGTGCGAGGGCGGTTCACGTACTGAACAGGCAGGCGGAACGCTTGATCTCGGGGATCGAGGCCTACCTGAACCTCCTCCAGGAATTCCAATAGCGTGGGACCGTCGTACCACGACGTCCGTTGCGAGCGATCTACAACATTGTCACCAACAAGGGCGCTGACGGGGATGGCAACAACGTCGGCGATTCCCAAGGACGTGGCAATCTTGGTGAACTCAGCCTCTACGGCATTGAACTCGTCCTGTGAGTAGTCGACGAGGTCCATTTTGTTCACAGTCACCGCGACGTGGCGCACTCCGAGGAGGGCAGCAATCGCGGTGTGGCGCCGGGTTTGCTCAACGACGCCGTGGCGCACGTCGATGAGGATCAGTGCGAGCTCCGCCGTCGAAGCCCCGGTGACCATATTCCGGGTGTACTGAACGTGCCCAGGAGTATCGGCCAGAATGAATGAACGAGTCGCCGTCGAGAAGTAGCGGTAGGCGACATCGATCGTTATGCCTTGCTCCCGCTCCGCGCGCAGGCCATCGGTCAGTAGCGCTAGGTCGGCAACTTCCATACCGCGCTCACTGCTGACACGCTCGATAGCGGCCAGTTGGTCAGCCAAGACAGACTTCGTGTCGTGGAGGAGTCGGCCTACCAGCGTCGACTTACCGTCGTCCACGCTGCCAGCGGTGGCGAATCGGAGGAGATCGTGGGTCATTTAGAAGTATCCCTCACGTTTACGGTCTTCCATGGCAGCCTCGGACATCCGATCGTCGGCTCGGGTCGCGCCTCGTTCGGTGAGGCGGCTGGCAGCTACCTCGAGAATGACATCCGCGACGCTGGTCGCTTCAGACTCGACGGCTCCAGTGCAGGACATATCTCCGACGGTTCGGTAGCGAACCGTGCGGGTGACGAGTTCTTCGCCGTCTCTCGGACCGCCCCAATCGCCGGGGGTCAACCACATACCGTCGCGCGCAAAAACCTCGCGTTCGTGGCTGTAATAGAGCTCTGGTAACTGGATGTTCTCACGCTCGATGTAGCGCCAGATATCTAACTCGGTCCAATTCGACAGCGGGAAGACCCGAACGTGCTCGCCGGCGCGATGGCGCCCGTTGTAGACATCCCAGAGTTCGGGTCGCTGACGCCGTGGATCCCATTCGCCGAACTCATTACGAAGACTGAAGAACCGTTCCTTTGCGCGGGCCTTTTCCTCGTCGCGACGTCCGCCACCAAAGACCGCGTCGTACTTGCCGGAGACGATCGATTCCAGGAGCGGGACGGTCTGGAGGGGATTACGGGTTCCGTCTGTGCGCTCCTTGATGCGACCATCGTCAATCCAGTCCTGGACGTAAGTGACAACGAGACGCACGCCGACGCGCTTAACGGTCTCGTCACGGTACGTCAGGACGTCGGGAAAGTTATGCCCGGTGTCGACGTGAAGCGCGGGAAAGGGAACGGGTGACGGTCCGAAGGCTTTTGCCGCCAAATGCAGCATGACAACGGAGTCTTTACCGCCACTGAAAAGCAGGACCGGCCGATCAAACTCTCCCACGACCTCGCGAAAAACGTGAACGGCTTCGCTTTCAAGTACGTCCAAGTGGTCGAGGGTGTAGGCGGCTGAGTCGTTTTCACCTGGCATAGCTGAATTATCCCCTAACTTCACTCATGTAAACCGCATTCAATCTTATTCGTTCCCGCCCAGCGCCCCGACCGAGGATCGTCCCCAGACGCAACCACTTTCGTGCATGGCTCGCAGCCGATCGAGGTGAATCCGAGCTGTCGCAGCGGATTGAGCATGACACGATTGACTTCGATGTAGGAATCCAGTTGCTTAGAATCCCAGTCCGCGAGCGGATTGACCTTTACCTTATCCCTTTTCGCATCGAACTCGATGACACCGATCGCAGCGCGAGTCGCCGAATCCTCGCGCCGCATCCCCGAGATCCAGCAGTCGTAGCTTTGCAATGCGCGGTTCAGTGGTTCGACTTTACGCATTGCGCAGCATTGGTTCGGGTCACGCTCGTATAGGCGTTCGCCGTATTGGGCGTCTTGTTCGGGAACCGTTTGGATGGGGGTGATGTTGAGCAACGTGATATCGGTAGAACCAGCAAAGGCGTCGCGAGTCCCGAGCGTCTCGGCGAAGTGATAGCCAGTATCGAGAAAGACGACGTCCAGACCCGGTGCAGCACTGGCCGCTAGGTGGACAAGCGCCTCGTCGGCCATACTTGACAGGAGGCCGAGCCGGTCACCGAACTGTTGCTTCGCCCACTGGATAGCGAGTCGGGCGATCTCCTCGTCAGACGCGCCATTTGCTCGGGCTTCGTCCATCACAACAGTACCGGCGGCTGCCTGCTGCTCGGCGGTTAAGGCTGTCATGAGGGCTCCTTCCTGCAGGCTTTCGCGTCTCTCGCTTTTTATCTTTTGCTTTTGTCTTGGGGAATGGCGAAGGTTAGGCCGAGGGGATTGCTTTCACCTTCTTCACGACGAACGCACGCGTACATGAATGACAACGCCACGAACCTGCTGGTTCTTCCTGAGGCCACAAGTCCTGGTCACCGCAGTAGGGGCAGTAGTGCGCCACAGACATCGACATCGCTACCGACCTCGACCAGTGAGGGAGATCATCGAAGGTCCGCATCATCAGCGCGGGATGCCCACTGAGCAAACGTTTCCTCGTCCTGGCGCTGAGCGTCGT
>JBLHZE010000099.1:0-7722 GCA_047631015.1 Actinomycetes bacterium | reverse complement strand
CGACGCGACGCCGGCTTCTCGATTTATTACATGGGTATCAATATTGGTGGGTTTATCGCGCCATTCGTCTGTGGATTTCTCGCAGCAGATCTTGGCTGGCATGCCGGCTTTGCTGCGGCCGGCGTCGGAATGACGGTTGCGCTCGTCGTATACATCGCCTTGGCTCCTAAGACCCTAGGAGCTATCGGTAAGCCAGTTCCAAATCGGGCAGCGAGAGCAGTGGTACGCAAGGTCTTCACCATTGTCGGGATCCTCATGGGTGCGGCTCTCGGCCTATTTGCTATCGATATCGCGATCGGCACGTTCGAGTCTAACCATGTGATTTGGTTCCTAACGGCCGTCACTCTCGTGACACCATTTATTTACTTCACGAGGATCTTCAAGAATCCGAGCCTCGATACAACTGAGCGTTCCCGAATGCGGGCCTATATCTGGATCTTCGTTGGGGCCGTCATGTTCTGGATGATCATCGATCAGGGTGGGTCGCTACTCAATATCTTCGCTGAACAAAACACCAGCAGATTCGTTGGCAGCACGGAGTTCCCGGCAAGCTGGCTCCAAGCTGTGGATCCGCTAGGCATCATTATCTTTGCCCCACTCTTCGCGCTCATGTGGATGAAGCTCGGCCGCCGGGCCCCATCGCTACCAGCCAAGTTCGCTTTGGCGGTATTCATCATCGGAATTTCGTTCATTCTCATGTCCGGGCTTGGCTATCTGGCTGAGCAAAACGGAACGGTGCAATGGGAGTGGCTCGTCCTCGTGTTTCTCATCCAGGTCATGGCTGAGCTGTTGCTGAGCCCGACGGGACTCTCGGCCACGACCCAGCTAGCACCCCGAGGGATGGAAAGCCAGGTTCTTGCACTGTGGTTCCTGGCTGTCGCGGTAGGCGACTCGATCGGTGGTGTGCTCGCCAACCTCCAGCCGGTCTTGGGTAATGCCGGCTACTTCCTTCTCCTAGGAAGTATGGCGGTACTGCTCTCCGTCCTGCTGGTAACCCAGGTCAAACGCCTGCGTGGACTGATGGTCGGTATTCACTGATCCGCCCCTACCCGCGACTGGTCATTAGCTGGGGGTTTGATTCCACCCGGTGATGACATGCTGGCTTCGTTCGAATCCCAAAGAAGATAAAGCGCCAGCCTCCAACATAAACAGCCGACCGCTGTCGGAGGAAAGATCCAACCAGGCTGCGGTGAAGATACGTAACAAATGCCCGTGCGCGATCAGGGCGCAGTCCCGGCCTTGGTCCAGCACCGGCAAGCAACGCGCAATGACTTTCCGACACCGGGCGGCGACCTGGTCGGCGGACTCCCCCGGCGTTTTACCCGGTGGGATTGGATGATCCCAGACCACCCAATTTGGATCGCCCAACTCGACCCGAATATCCGGGGTCGTGCGACCTTCCCAGGCGCCGTAATCCCATTCGAGCAGGTTGTCATCAATGGCGTCTGGGGTGAGCCCGGCAAGAGTTGCCGTATCGCGAGCGCGCTCCATTGGCGATGTCAGCGTCAAACCAAATGCGCGATAGCGCAACATCGGCTCCAGTTCCGCGGCGCGCTTGCGGCCGTTGCGGGTAAGTGGAATATCGGTCCGGCCCGTGTGCTGCCCGGACTTACTCCACTCGGTTTCGCCATGTCGAATCAAAACGATCTCAGCCATCAGAACATCCTTGCAGGTCAAGGCACCTCGTTGCCCGCAGCGAGGACAAAACACGCCACGGCTGCAGTAGCCGCAACGTTGAGCGAATCCACCCGGTCAGTCATCGGGATACGAAGCGCGGTATCCACTCGACTCAGGACATCTACGGAAAGCCCCGGTCCCTCACTACCCAAAATCAGCGCGATCTTGCTGACATCGTCGCGAGGCCAATCCCGCAGGCTCAGCGCGTCCGGCGCCGGAGTCAGCGCTAGCCGGGTGAACCCGTGCTCACCCAAGTCATCGAGTACCCACGGCCACGGTTCCGCGCGCGTCCACGGCACTGTGAAGACCGCCCCCATGGACACCTTCACGCTGCGGCGATAGAGCGGGTCCGCACACTGTGGACTCACTAACACCGCGTCGGCTCCCAGCGCCGCAACACTTCGGAAGATCAAACCAACGTTCGTGTGATCCACCAGTCCTTCAAGCACCACAACGCGCTGGGCAGCGCTGATCACATCTGTCACACTCGGTAAGGGTTGGCGCCTGAACACCGCCAGCGCACCCCTATGTAAGCGGAATCCAGTAACGGATTTGAGTAGATGTTCATCGCCGAGGTAGACATCGCAATCGTGACGGCTCAACGCATCCGCCAGTCTTGGCAACCACTTCTGTTCCATCAACGCACTGACCAGCTCAAAACCTGAGTCGAGGGCCCGCTCGATGACCCTCTGACCTTCGGCAAGGAAGATGCCTTCGGCTGGCTCTTTTCGCAGCCTTAACTGGATATCCGTCAGCCTCATATAAGGGTCAAGCCTGGGATCACCCGGATTGGTAATAACTACTTCGCGCATCTCCTACAAACCTCGAATCGACACGTATACGGCATACGAACCAATCAAAATTACCAAACCGCGGAGCCATGCTGACGGTAGCCGCTTGGCGATCCCGCCTCCCCCGAAACCGCCGACCAGCGTTGTTACGCCAAGAATCAGAGCTGGGATCCAGACCACCTGACCGGCCAGCAGAAAGACGCCAGCAGCTGTCCCGTTCGTCACCGCTGCCAGGACGTTCTTCGCCGCATTTGCGCGGTGAATGGTGTTCCCAGCAAAGGACATCAAGACGGCGAGACTAGCGATTCCCTGGCCAGCTCCAAAATATCCGCCGTAAAGACCGACAGCTCCAATAGCCACCCGAGTAGCGCCCTGCGACGTTCGACGGCGCTCGAGTGATTTCACAATAAGGGGCTGGACAGCAACTACTAAACACGCGCTTACCATCAGCCATGGCACGACGAACGCGAAGACCTTCGCAGGCAAAATGACGACCAGGCCTGCCCCAACGACAGCGCCAACCGCCGTCGCGACTGACCATCTAAGGAGCTCTTTTCGTCGACCCACCAACTCCTGCCGGTAGCTCCACGCGCCAGATATCGCGCCAGGGACTATCCCAAGGCTGTTGGTGGCATTCGCGGTCACAGGCGAAAGGCCAATCGACAGCAAGGCGGGATACGTGATGAGCGTCCCAGACCCGACCGCTGCGTTGATCGCTCCAGCGAATATGCCCGATACCGCCAGAAGGATTAGCTCGGGCCCTGTCATATTGCCCACCGCGCGCCGCGTGGCTCGACCGGGACGAGCTCGGTACCACGCTCGGTCGGCTGGCAGACAACGGTCACGGGCAGACAGTACTCGTTCACTCCAGCGCTACCCTTAACTTCTCATGAACGAGCACTTGTCATCTACGCCAGCTAGCCAATCGTTGCTGGCCCAGCCAGTTCCCCATAGTGCGCTGCTCGCGCTTTGGGTGAATGCATGGTGTGCAGGCTCTGTGAGTGCCGATTCACTCGTCGATGCCATGGCGACAATAGGCACCAGCCGAATCGTCTCCGCCAGGAGCAATACGAGTGACCAGCGATCAACCGGCCTGATCATCGGACTGGCGGAACTGGGGATCAGCCCCGCCAGTCTTCAGCAGCCATCGATGCGCGTTGCACTTCCCACCCCCGGTGATCCCCGCGGGCTACCGGGCCCACCGGCGCTCAACATGCTGGCTATCGATGCGGGACAGCTCGCGATTGTGGATGCGCTGAACATCGCTCTGCTACCCACAAGCGGTAACAATGCTGCGGTCATGTGGGAGCCTCGTGAAACAGCCTCGGATCTGTCCTCCGGCGCAGCCGTTCGCCCGGAAGAGGCCCCGAGCGCGGTCCGGAGCGCATTGCACTCCGCGATGTCAGCGCTAGCGGATCTCGACCTGGCGACCGGTGAGATCGCTGTCAGCGCTCACATGTTGGCGCTGTCACGCGCGCTACAAAAGACGCCAATCCCGGAGACAACGTCCGGCCAAGACCGTCACACGATCCATACCGCCGCAACAGTAATCGGGATATGTGAGCTCGCCCTAGGTGACAACCCACGCCAACCAACCGCAGTCCTCGAGCGTGAACGCCGCCGGGTCCTGGTCGAACTTTCCGCAATCGCACGCCATAGCCTGGCCGCGACCTGCAGCGCGCGATAGCCTGAGCTCCGATATGGTCGACACTTTGCTCATCACAATCACCGGACCTGACCGTCCGGGGGTCACTACTTCCCTGTTGGAAGCACTTGCCCCGAGCGGGTTCGCCGTACTAGATATCGAGCAAGTCGTCATACGTGGACACTTGGTGCTGGGGCTGCTTCTGTCGACACACGGACGTAGCGCGCCGGAGCGTCAGCGAGCAATGGATGCGGTGTGTGGTGCCGCAACCTCACTCAACCTGGTCTGCGAAATGCAGCCGGGCGCCGCGGAGAACGACGGCCGGCGGCACGGGCGACTCCTCGTCACTGTCATCGGGAATCCACTATGTCCCGCGGGTCTCGGTGCAGTCGCGTCTGCAGTCGCTAGCCGTGGCGGAAACATCGACCGGATCGTCCGTGTCGCATCTAAGCCCGTCACCGCCCTTGAGCTCGAGGTCTCTGGCTCGGACCACGAACCGCTGCGACAGGCACTTGCCTCAGTGGCCGCCGAAAGCGGGGTTGACCTCGCGGTCCAGGAATCCGGGTTGGGCCGCCGCGGATCACGGCTCGTCGTCATGGATGTCGACTCGACGCTCATTCAAGACGAAGTTATCGAACTCATCGCAGCGCATGCGGGGTGCGAGCAGCAGGTTGCCGACGTCACGGAACGCGCAATGCGAGGTGAGCTCGATTTTGCGGAGTCACTGCGCGAGCGCGTTGCCCTGCTGGCCGGCACGCCGGTCGCCGCCCTGGAGAGTGTCCGCGAACAAGTGCGCCTCACCCCCGGGGCGCGGACGCTCTGCTCGACGCTGCGCCAGCTTGGGAATCAGGTCGCTCTGGTAAGCGGGGGTTTCCATGAGGTGGTCGACTCGATCGCCGCGGAGGTTGGTGTGGCGGATGTACGAGCGAACCGCCTCGAAGTCAAAGATGGGGTCCTGACCGGTCGGACAATGGGTCCAATCATAGATCGGGCCGCAAAAGCGAGTGCTCTGCGCGAGTTCGCGGCCGCGTATGAGGTCCCGATTGCGCGAACTGTCGCGATCGGTGATGGTGCTAACGACCTCGACATGTTGGCAGCGGCCGGACTCGGAATTGCCTTTAACGCCAAACCTGTCGTGCGCCAACAAGCCCACACCGCTGTGAACGTGCCCTACCTCGACACTGTTCTTTATTTGCTCGGGATCACCCGTGAAGAAATCGAAGGTGCGGAACTGTGTCCACCCGCGGAACCGGCCGCAACGTCCTAGCTCTGAGTGCGTGGGGTGTGCAGCAAGGAAAGCTCTGCTTGACCTGAACCCCAATGAGGCCAGTCAGACTCGGATCGCAGATGCGCTAGGGCGCAGGTCGGAAACTTCGTTCGCAATGCGCTGACCGCATCGATATCGCTATCGGGTCCGGCTAATTGAGCCGCAAGGTCTTCCAAGGAGGGATTATGACCCACAATCATTAATCGTTTGACGCTGGCCGGAGTCTGCCTCACAACGTCAAGGACATCCCCCCAAGATGCGCCATAGAGTCGGTCGTCCACCTGTGCGGGCGGCAGGAATCCTGCAGCTTCTGCGACGAGGTCAACGGTTTGCCTGGTCCGCAAAGCGGGAGAAACAACAACCAAATCCGGCCGCACGTCGCACTCCACCAACCACGCACCTAGACGCCCCGCGTTCCTAATTCCGCGCTTGGCCAGCGGGCGCCGCAGATCAGTGACGCCGATAGGCCAGGCGGACTTCGCGTGGCGAAGCGCATATAACTCGAATAGCATGGACGAATCGTGTCAGCATATGGATCACTGGCGCACGCTAAATAATAACGGCGGAACGAAGTAGCGGCTGCAAGGTTCTTAGATTGGTGGTGATCGTGGTGGAGTTAAGATTTATACCTCTGACCGCGGCCACCCACATCTAATGGGCGCGGAAGGCAGTGGCCCAGCTAAGCCGAAGAAGATACGGGTTGCCAGACCGCCCGGCTCCCGCCGTCTCGAGGAAAGTGCCGAAGAGCATGCGGCAGAAGTAGAGACCGCGTTCCACGATTTACCCAAGGCTGAGCAGCGGCAGGCACTAATCGCTGCCGGTGTCGGGAACGCACTTGAGTGGTACGACTGGACGATCTACGCATTCTTTGCGGTCTATTTTGCCCCCCAGATATTTGGCGGCGATCCTCAGGCCGCTGCTGTGTGGGCGTCGATTGTGTTTGCCATCGGCTTTGTCGCCCGCCCCGCTGGCGGCCTCATCCTAGGTTGGGTCGCTGACCGAAAGAGCCGGGCTCTGGCGATGTTCATATCTATCATCGTGATGTGCCTGGGTAGTCTTGGGATTGCATTCGCTCCGACCGCAGAGATGGTGGGAGTCTGGGCAGGCATATGGCTACTTTTTATTCGCGTCGCCCAAGGGGCTGCTCTGGGCGGGGAGTTGCCCGCCGCCGTCGCCTACCTGGTCGACTTCACCAAGCCCGGGCGGCGCGCCCGGTTTGTCGCCTCCTTCTCGCTCACGCTAGTGCTCGGCACCCTCCTTGGGTCAACTATTGGCACGGTCCTTCTTCTCTTCCTCAGCCCGGAACAAATGAACGACTGGGGCTGGCGTATCCCATTCTTCCTCGGCGCTGTAATGGCCGCGTTTGGATTCTGGCTGCGTACGCGCGCTCCCCACGCTCCCGTGGCCGAATCTGATCCCAAAGACCGCGCGTTGTGGACGTTACTAACGAAATACCGACCGGCTATCTACCGGTGTTTGGCTGTCGCAGCCGGCGATTCCTTGGGCTTCTATGCCATGGCCACCATCTTCCCGGAGATCGCGCAGTCAAACGGCGCGTCCAGCTCAGACGTATTTCTAACCAGCATGGTGGGACTGGTGATTATGGGCTTTGTCGTGCTTGGCTATGCGCGGCTCGCTGACCTATATGGCCTAGAAAAGATGCTCACTATCGCGTTGATATCTCAAGCGGTCGTAACGTTACCTGTGCTGCTCCTACTAAATGGCGCGTTTCTGAACACGCTGATCCTTCAGATCATCGCTCTGGTCCCTATCGCGATGATCCTCGGATGCGACTTATTATATGTCGCCGATCAGTTCCCGAAGAAGTACCGTGCGATGGGAATGGCCATCTCGTACACAGTCACGGTGTCAATCTTCGGCGGAACTGCCAGCCTGGTTTGGGATGTCATGAATGGCGCCGACGTTCCTTGGCTGTTCCCTCTTTATGTCTCGGTGGTCTCGACCGTCGGTGCAGTGTTTGTCTTCAACCACGTGCGAGTGAAAAAGGCGCGTCGAACAACCGCCGACGCGTAACCGCCTTGGCGAGAAGGACCCATCGGTCACTGGAGCGCTCGCCAGCGGGGAATCAACAAACGCGTGAGGCGCCGACTACCTGACTGGCACCAATCGGAACCCCGAGGGGACTGCCCATGATTTGGAGCGCGTCAGCGCTCGGCGCGTATCCGACGTCTAAGTTGCGCAACAATTCGGCTGGGGATTGAAAGTATGACTTTGACGATCAACGTTTTGGAGAGCAGATGAGTTCCACATCGACCCAGGCTGAGATCAAGCCGGAGGCTAGCGGAGCAAGGTATTTGGCGCTAACCGCAATGCTTTTCGCT
>JBLHZE010000098.1:0-7795 GCA_047631015.1 Actinomycetes bacterium | reverse complement strand
GGAATCGTCCGCCCCATTCGAGCCCTCGGAATGGACGGCAGTTACGTATCGGACTCTGCCAAAACGGCCGCGCAGTACTTCCGTTCAGAACTGCGCAAGCAGGGAATCGTCGGTAAGTACAAAGGACGTGTCTCGGCTGCCGATGCGGAGGAAATCGCCACCTACTCCGGTGCTCGCCTAGGCGATCAGGTTCGGTACATGCTCCAAGTTAGCGAAAACAATATCGCCGAAATGCTGTACCGCAACGTGGCGGTCGAGCTCGGGTACCGAGCAACGTGGGGAAAGAGCAAAAAGGCCGCCACTCAGGTGCTAGCAGAGATGGGAGTACCCACCAAATCGATCAACGTGTCCAGCGGCAGCGGAGTACGTCGAACAGACAGGCTCACAGCCGTTGCACTGACAACAATCCTTCAGCGCGCTGCCGACAAGGAGAACTACCCGAATCTGGAACCGATCTACTACGGGGATGGATTGCCACTGGCAGGAGTGAGCGGAACCTTGTCGGCCCGGGCGGGGCGGTTCACTACCCGCCCCACGAACTGCGCCGCTGGCCGCCTGCGGGCTAAGACTGGCACGCTGTTCGACACCATCAGTCTCTCCGGGATTGCCACGGGTCGCGACGGGAAGCTCAAAGCATTCGCTGTGCTCGTGAACTCGCGGCCACAGCGAGTTAGTCCGCTCCAGACCCGGCGCAAAGTCGATCGGATTCCCGCGACGATTACCGGATGCTACTAGGGTCGAGGCCCGTGATCGGGCTCGTCCCTAGTAGCTAAGTGCGTTGGACGTCACGGTTGAATTTACCCGCGCTGCGACCCTACGGCTGCATCTCGTAGGCACCGTCATGTGACAGTGCCTCATCTGCAAACGCAATCTCCGCTGCCGGGTCGATCACTGGGTGCTTGATCAGACCGAGCGCTTGGTCACGCTGGGACTCCGTTGCCGCAGACTGGGAGCTGAGTGACAGAGCGTACTCGCTGAAGTCCTTCACGAACACCGCGAAAACCCGGTCGATATGGGCTTCGGTCAGATCGCTGGCATCGCTGACACTGGTCTCCCGCTTCCCACCCTGCTCACCGTCAATGGCAAGCGCGGCGGACTCGCAAATCAGCTGGCCATAGACAACCTGTGTGAATAGCTGTCCCAGACTCAGCAGCAGGTCCAGATCCTTCGACTGTTCCGGCGTGGGTGGAGCGGTGGCGACCAACTCACCAAACGCCGTCATCTGCTCGACGAACACTGCAACATTCGGTAGATGAGCAAACCGTGCAAAGGCCGGCCGGGGATCATGGAACGGGATTTTCGAAAGCCCCGAAGCTGATCCTTGGGCGAACAGGTAGTCGTCATCCCCGGCTTCGTTACGTGCGGGGACGGCAGCGTACTGCTCACCCTGACCGATCGCAGCAGTTAGGTACTGCGGCAGGAACTTCAGGACCAGCGCCAGGTTGACGTGTACTGTTCCCTCAAGTTTGGGCAGAGCCCGAATATGGCTAACGGCTTGCTCGAAGTAAGTGTCCTTCTCAAAGCCTCTGGCCGCAATGACATCCCAAAGCAGATCGATAACCCGCTCCCCCTCCATCGTCACCTTCATTTTGGAGATTGGGTTGAACAGCAGGTATCGACGGTCATCTGGTGAGGCACTGCGAAAGTAGTCCGCCGAGCGCACCGAGTACAGCTTCATACCGATCAGGCGAGCATAGGCGTCAGCTTTGATCCGCCGTACATGCGGGAACTCAGTGACGGGCGCGCCGTAGAGAATTCTGTTGTTCGCGTGTGTGACCGACTCGTAGAACGCGTGCTCCGCAATTCCGATGCTGGCCCAGCCGAGATTCACCTTGCCAACGTTGATTGTTGCCAGTGCGGCATCCCAGGCTGCTTTGCCAGTGTGAAGAACGTCCTCGGGAGCGACGGCATAATTGTCGAGGCGGAACGCTGAGACATACATCGAGCCGTGCACGACGTTCTTCTGGAGGGTGAATGCGGGGTTCGCTGGATCTACCAGAAAGAACACGTACTCCCCAGGGCGCTGCGGGTCGTCATCGGCGAACTTCCCGAAGACGCTCAACCTCCCGGCCTCGTTACCGTTACCGATGTAGTACTTGGGACCCGTTGCCAACCAGCCCCCGTCGTTAGGAGCCAAGATCATATCGGTGGAGTAGATGTCGGCACCGTGGGTCTGCTCTGAGAGACCGAAGCCGAAGATCGCACCATCGGCAAGTAGGTCGCCGACAAGCTTCTTTGCGTCCTCATTGTCACTGGTCCATACCGGTCCGAGGCCGAGCACGCTGACCTGCCAGGCATACCAGTGATCGAGCGAGTAGAAGCCCAGGATTTCGTTGAGCTCATTGATCCGCGCCGTGTCCCAGCGAGCATCTCCACTGTCGTCGTCCATCACGTCAGCGACCGCTGCTGGAGTAGCGAAACGCGAGAAGATGTTTTCTTTGCCGACGAAGTCAATAAAGTCCGCGTACCACTCTGCGGCGTGATACTCCGACTTCAGGGTTGCCTTGCCTTTGCTCTCGAAGAACTGGACGAGGGCGCGCAGTTGACGACGCGATTCGTCATCGAGGTAGGTCGGGTCATAGTTTGACGGATTGAAGAGCAGACTTGCCACGATTAACTCCCTTGAGTGGAGAACAGCAGATTCTACTGAGCCTAACTCTGCCGATTTTCCCTTGAGGCACAGGGCATGTTCTACTGCGCCTGGGCGGTGTGCAGGCCCGGCGACGTGCGGGCGATAGGCACCGGGAAATTCCGCCTGTTGGTCTGCCTGGTCGTCTGTCTTACCGCTAAGACGCCTGCGGAGTCGCTGACGGTGCTGGCTTCTTAGCGGGACGTTTGATTGACGCGGGCGTCGGGACGGCCTTCGATGCCTTGGGCTTCGCACTCGTGGGCTTCCCGGCTGCCTTCTTAGCTGGGGACTTTTCTGATGGCGTCGCCGCTGGTTTAGCTGGCCTCTCCGATGTGTCGGCCTGGCCCGAGCGAGCCGAGTCTGTGGTCTCTGCTGAGTTCCGCGTGTCCGCGTCGGCTTGCGCCTCGTCTGCCCCGGCTTGAGCCTCGACAGCCTCTTCGACAACATCGGCTGCGAGGTAAGCAGTTTCGGACGTGTTGACTGCAACACTGTCGGCAGCCTCGGAGGTTCGCGCTGCTGCTTGCTCTGCGAGGTCGGCCACTTCTGCAGCCGTGTCGGCAGCCTTACGGGCGGCCCCATCGGCTGCAAAACTGGCTGCCTTTGCTGCCTGGTCAGCGGTCTTACCGACACTGGCAGCTGTGGCTGTAGCCTTCTCAGCGGCCTTTGACACACCGGCCGCGGCAGTCTCAGCCACTTCGCTCACGCTGGCTGCCGTTGTTGCAGCGGCTGCCGTCACGCCATCAGCGGCGGACTCAGCAGCGAGGGCGATCTTTGGCCCAGCCTGACGTCGCCGGTACGCGAGGTACCCGGCTGCAGATGCGGCAATTGCGGTTACGGCCATCAGCTTCTTCTTCATACGACTGTCCTACCCTGCGAAGCGCCGCACCGCCAGGGGTTTCGCAGGATTCACCCCACGAATTCGTTACGTAAGCTCGATACCCGAACTAATTCCGCTCACTGGACCCTGTTGAGCGAACGCACCCGGAATGCCGCAATGACCTCAAACAGTCCAAGAACAAGCAACCAGATTCCCACAACCACCGTGAAGACAGTCACAGTCTCGATCGGCCAGACAAGCAGCACGATGCCCGCAATCAGACCAACGACCCCGAGGAATACATTCATCCCGCCCGCTTCGCTGGAGGCCCCGATAACAATCTGGACGATACCTCTCATGATCCACCAGATGCCGATGAACAGGATCAGCAGCGAGATCCGGTTCTCGACACTCGCCAGAGCCAGGATTCCGAGGATGATGCCGATGACACCGGTGATCGTGTTGAGAACCCGGACAACCGTCTCCGACCGAGAGTTGAAGGCCTGAGCGAGTTGGAATACGCCCGCGACGAGGAGCCAGATTCCGAAAATGATGGCGGCCACGTTCACTGCTGTGAACGGACGAATCAGGAAGATCGCGCCGACAATCAGGCTACCGATACCGAGAATGAGAATCAGCCACCAGGCGCGACCAATCCGCTCGATAATGGCTTGGTCGGGTGCGCCGACGACAATCGTCGCCGTCGACAGATCGCCTGCCTGCGTTCCGTTGGAATCGCTGGACGAATCTCCGGGCTGCGGGGTCGAAGTGCTCAACACTGTCTCCAAGTCGATTAGCTGTGGTGGTGTGGTGGTGTGGTGGTGTGGTGGTGTGGTGGTGTGGTGGTATGCCGGTTGGGTCGACTGGCTCGTTATCCAAGCCGCTACCAGTGGAGATCTCAGCAGAAGAACCACGTCGGGTAGCCGATCGACACGCGATCAGTGAGCGCCCAACCAGTTTGCTAGAGCTTTGGCGGCTGTTCGAAGAGGACAGCTACTCGCTGTCTTTGTCACCCTTTCCGGGCTTCAATCCGTCGTAGATGGCCTTGCAGTCGGGGCAGATTGGGAACTTGGCTGGATCGCGCCCCGGGACCCAGACCTTCCCGCACAAGGCGATCACAGGCTCCCCCGACATGGCACTTTCCAGAATCTTCTCTTTGCGGACGTAGTGAGCAAATCTCTCGTGGTCACCATTGTCCAGCGACGTCTCTTCCCGCTCCTTGACCAGAGTTGACCCTTGGAGTTCCGGAGATTCCTGCGGCAGAGCCGGTGGCAGATCTTCACTCATGACCGCGAGCTTAGTGGCGCGCGGCGAAATGTCTACTCGCTCCGTCATCACTAGGTGACCAAAACACAAAGCGGCCCCTTTACTTAGCCCCTAGCCCCCTCCAGGGGCGACCGAGGAAATAGCGATGCCCACAGTGAAAACCGTCACCCTGCGCAATCCTGCTCTCGCTCACTACGGCAAATGGGTGACGGCTTTCGTGAACGCGGAGGGTAGTAATTTGCAGCAATAACAGGCAACTTGGGGTAGTGACAAAGACCACATGCCAAATATTTGACTCTTGCTGATCGACACAGAGAGTGCTAATCACAGGGTTTTCCCCCGTGTTATCCCCAAGTTATGAACAAGAGAGTGTTACGCAGCGCACAATCGGGGCCGAAAAGATGATGGGTAAACCACCCGTTCGGATGACCCCGAATCTTCTCACGCTAAGTAGTGTCACGTCACGTCACGTACCGAACCGGTTACGTAGCGGGACTAACCAGATAGCCGAGACGAGCAGTTGCCGATCCACGCAGAGTAACGCTCTCGGCAACCGACAGGAGGCACGAATGCCACAGCAGCCGTTGTCGCAGGTTCCAGCCGACGCCACATGGGAGTGGCAAGAGCAAGGAGCCTGTCGGGAAGCAGATCCAGAACTGTTTTTCCACCCCCAAAACGAACGAGGCCTCGCGCGGCTTCGACGTGATCGAGCAGCGAAGGCCGTGTGTGCACGTTGCGACGTTCGCATCGAATGCGCGGACTATGCCATCCGTTCCCGCGAGCCATACGGCGTCTGGGGCGGACTAACTGAGGAGGAGCGCGAGCGTATCTACGTCCGTATCGCTCTTGCCCAGTTCCCGCGCCAGAGAGGCGAAGGCGCAGTAGCCGCCGCCGAAGAGATTGCTAACGCAGTCTCGGCAACCTCCCTAGGGGTCGTCTCCTAACTCCCTTCAACGACAGCAGAAACGGCCCCAGCGATAAGCGCCTGGGGCCGTTTCTGCTGTCGTTGACGTTTAGCTACAGACCTTGTGCCTCGCGGATCGAATCCAGGATCTTCGCCATAATGGTCGTGGCGTCGTAATCCTTTGGCGTGAATACCTCTGCGACCCCCAGGGACTTGAGGTCAGCCGCATCCGATTCTGGGATGATCCCGCCGACGACAACCGGCACATCATCGAGTCCAGCGGCTTTCATACCGTTGACGACATCCGGGACGAGCTCCATATGGGAGCCGGACAGAATCGACAGGCCCACACAGTGGACGTCCTCTTCCACCGCTGCCGTGACAATCTGTTCCGGGGTCAGGCGGATCCCCTGGTAGACAACCTCGAAACCACAATCGCGAGCTCGGACAGCGATTTGCTCAGCTCCATTGGAGTGACCGTCGAGGCCCGGCTTGCCAACCAGGAGCCGCACGCGGCCGCCAAGTTGCTCACCTGTCTCACGGACGGATTCTCGAACCTTTGCCAGTTCGTCACCGGCCTGCGCAACACCAACGACGCCGGTCACTCCGGTGGGTGCGCGGTATTCGCCGAATACCTCCCGTAGAGCCGCCGCCCATTCACCTGTCGTCACACCGGCGCGGGCACAGGAAAGTGACGCCAACACCAGATTCTCGTCCGTCTTGGCCGCATCGCGCAGCTCGCTCAGAGTGCGATCCACCTCGGCGGCATCGCGGTCGGCCCGCCATGCCTTAATCGCCTCAATCGCCTTGGCTTCAACCTGCACATCAACGGTCATGATTGCTGTCTCGGCGTCGGACAGGAGTGGATTCTCAGCGGTTGTCGTGAACTTATTAAGTCCGACCACGATGTCGTCACCAGCCTCAATATGCGCGCGCCTCGCGGCGTGTGAAGAGACAAGTTGCTGTTTCATGTAGCCGGACTCGACAGCGGCCACTGCCCCGCCCATTGCCTGTACCCGATCGATCTCCTCTTGGGCCTCCGCAACTAACTCGTTTACCTTGGCCTCAATAACCGTTGAACCAGCGAAGATATCGTCGTACTCAAGAAGATCGGACTCAAAGGCGAGAACCTGCTGAATGCGCAGCGACCATTGTTGATCCCATGGACGTGGCAGGCCAAGGGCTTCGTTCCACGCCGGGAGCTGGATAGCGCGGGCGCGGGCATCCTTAGACAAGGTCACAGCGAGCATTTCAAGCACAATCCGCTGCACGTTGTTCTCTGGCTGAGCTTCGGTCAGTCCGAGGGAGTTGACCTGGACCCCGTAGCGGAACCGGCGCTGTTTGGGATTGGTCACGCCATAGCGTTCGAGAGTCAGGTGATCCCACAGTTCGACTAAGGCACGCATCTTGCACATCTCTTCAACGAAGCGAACACCCGCGTTCACGAAGAAGGAGATACGGGCAACGACCTCACCAAATTGCTCCGGTGGAACCTGGCCGGAGTCGCGAACAGCATCGAGGACGGCAATTGCCGTGCTCATTGCATACGCGATCTCCTGAACCGGCGTCGCGCCAGCTTCCTGCAGGTGGTAACTGCAGATATTGATCGGATTCCACTTCGGGATGTCATTGACGGTGTAGGCGATCATGTCGGTGATCAACCGCAACGACGGCGCAGGTGGGAACACGTACGTCCCACGCGACAAGTACTCCTTGATGATGTCGTTCTGCGTCGTGCCCTGCAGATCAACTGGCGCTAGCCCTTGTTCTTGCGCCACCGTTTGATAAAGCGCAAGCAACCACATTGCCGTCGAATTGATCGTCATCGCGGTATTCATCTCGCCCAGCGGAATACCGTCGAATAATTGGCGCATATCGCCGATATGCGACACGGGAACGCCAACCTTGCCTACTTCGCCGCGCGCCAGCTCGCTATCCGGGTCGTAGCCAGTCTGCGTGGGCAGATCGAAGGCGACTGACAGCCCCGTCTGCCCCTTGGCTAGGTTTGTTCGATAGAGCTTGTTCGATTCAACAGCCGAGGAGTGGCCCGCGTAGGTCCGCATCAACCACGGACGGTCCTTCTGACGACGGTCTGGAGCCTGCGATCCCGAATCAGCCATGTCATTGAGGGTAGACCACGGGCAAAATCCCTTACGAAACGGTGGTTTGTTCCCCGTTT
>JBLHZE010000097.1:0-7822 GCA_047631015.1 Actinomycetes bacterium | reverse complement strand
GGCGATTTGGAATCGTGCGCAGGAGTTCGGGCAGCCATTGACATTGATCGTCAAAGGACGGTCAAATGTCGGCAGCCTGTCCTCGAGCTCGGCGACAAGATCTGTCGCGCGGCTCTTAGTCTCGACAATGGCGAGTTTGCAGTATTCAATCCCTGTACAGGCCATTGTTCCGCGGCGGAACTCACTGGGTCTGACCTGCAGTTCAAGTGCCTCCAGACCTGCGACAAAGGTCTCAACCTTCTCGGGGGGAACGTCTAACACCACTAACTTTTGGTGAGCTGTCAACCGAATACAGTCGCTGCCGACTGATTCGGTCAGCGTCGCGACCTTGGCGAGTATGCTGCCGGAGACTCGACCAACGGTCGGAGCCGCACCTACGTAGAAATTCCCATCAAGTTGACGGTGGACTCCAATATGGTCGTGGCGACTGCCGGCCGGAGCGCTTGGAGCTGGACCGTCTGTCAGGGCTCGCTTGAGGTACTCGGTTTCTAGCACCTCCCGGAACTTCTCCGGCCCCCAATCAGCCATGAGGAATTTGATCCGGGCGCGGGTCCGCAACCGCCGGTATCCGTAGTCGCGAAAGATGCTGATGATGCCTTCCCAGACATCCGGGACATCCTCGATCGGCACCCAGGTTCCCAGTCGCTTCGCGAACATCGGGTTGGTCGATAGCCCTCCGCCGACAAACACATCAAACCCAGGCCCAAACTCCGGATGGATGACCCCAACGAAGGAGACATCGTTGATTTCGTGGGCCACATCTTGGTGCGGTGAACCAGAGATCGCCGTTTTGAACTTGCGAGGCAGGTTCGAGTAGCGCGGGTCTCCGACATAGCGGGAGACGATCTCGTGGATAGCGGGAGTTCCGTCGATGATCTCGTCGGCCGCAACGCCAGCGACGGGGGAGCCTAGGACCACTCGAGGGGTATCACCACATGCTTCGGTTGATCCTAGCCCGACAGCCTCAAGTCGGGACCAGATCTCAGGGACATCCTCGATTCGGATCCAATGCAATTGGATATTCTGTCGATCCGTAATGTCGGCGGTATCGCGACCAAACTCGGTAGAGATATCGGCAATCGTCCGCAGTTGCTCGACCGACAGCTGCCCGCCGTCACTGCGCACTCGCAGCATGAAGAACTCCGCGTCAAGTTCTTCGGGCTCTAATGTTGCTGTTCGGCCACCGTCAATCCCAGGTGCTCGCTGGGTATATAGCCCCCACCAACGGAGGCGCCCCCGCAGATCACCCGGGTCGATACTGGCGAAGCCGCGCTGCGAATAGATGTTCTCGACTCGGGCTCGAACATTCAGCCCGTCGTCATCTTTCTTTGTACGCTCATTTGGGTTCAATGGCTCCAGATGTCCGAGCGCCCACTGACCCATACCTTTTGGGCGAGTGGGGCGAACTCGTTTTGGGGTGTCTGTCTTTTCGCTTGATGGCGCCACGGCGGGCGTCTCCTCACATGTGGGGGGACTGCGCTGCCGCCACTACTCCGTCACTCTCACGCATGGGTGACGTTGCCGCGCCAGCGCCGATATCCCTCGTTGATAGGACAAAGGGGGCTCTACAAAGGCAAACAAAGTGCGCTGCAGACGCCACCGAAGTCGATGTGGCGACGAGTCACCAAGATGTCCATACCGGAGCGCATCTGCTCATGGTGCCACACACTGTCGACGATCGCCATCGTGGTGCCGGACGAGCCGTATCTTGGTGAAGTGCCTGAAATCGTCACCACAAAGCCGAATGGCGATTCCCGGACCGGGAATCGCCATTCGGCTTTGTGGTGACGTTAAGAGGGGGAGTCTTACGTGAACTCCTTGGCTCCCTCGACCTGCTCCATATCTTCGAGTTCGGCGCCCTTTGTCTCCTTGACATACTTCAATACATAGAAGAACGATAGGAATGCACAGACCGTGAAGATGCCGTACGCCAAGCCGATGGAGACGCTGACGAGGGTCGGGAAGGTCTCCGACACGATGAAGTTCGCGATCCAGTTGGACATTACGCCGACGGACATAGCCATTGCGCGAATCTTGTTTGTGAACATCTCGCCAAGGAGCACCCAGAGGATTGGGCCCCAGGTTGCCGCGAAGAACGCGACGTAGGTGTTGAGAGCCACGACCGCGATCCAACCGTTTGTGCTGGACAGCAATGGATCGCCCACGGCGATTTGTCCGACGGCTTCGGTGGCTTTCGGTGCAGTGGCGAACAGCAGTGTCAGAATTCCCAGGGTGACGAACATTCCGCACGAACCAATAAGGAGAAGTCGCCTTCGGCCGAGGCGGTCAATAGTGGCGATCGCTACGACGGTGAAGATCACGTTAATGGCGCTAATAATTGTCGACTGTTTGAAGGCGTCTTCTGTCGTGAAGCCGACGGCTTGGAACACAATGTTCGAGTAGTAGAAGACTGCGTTAATACCAACGAATTGCTGGAAGACCGCCAGGATGATGCCGATCCAAACAATTCCTTCTAAGCCGAAGGAAGAGCCTTTTATGTCTTTGAACGATGGTTTATGTTCGGAATCCAGTGAAGCCTCTATACGTTCCAGCTTCGGCTTGACATCTCCGATGAAGATCTTCTCCAGGACAACCTTGGCTGCGGCGTCCCGTCCTTTTGCAACCAAGTAGCGGGGTGACTCGGGCAGCGTTGTGGCCAGTAGGAAGTAGACGAGAGCAGGCACAACCATGAGTAGGAACATCCATTGCCAGGTTTGCAGTCCGAACCAGAACTCGTTGTTGGCCTGAGCCAGCGGCTGCTGCCCAGGCGCAGCTGCGGGGAACTCCGTCGGACCGCCAGCGAGGGATAGCAAGAGCTGGTTCACGAACTGGGTCGAGAAGATTCCCACGACGATCCCGAACTGGAACAAGCTGGTGAGCCGACCACGAAGGTGAGCGGGTGCAATCTCTGAGATGTACATAGGGCAGACGACGGCTGCAAGCCCAATAGCAAAGCCGCCAAGGGTCCGCCAGAAGATGAAGTCCAGCGCGCCGAATGGAATGGCTTGGCCCACGCCCGCGACCAGGAAGAGGATGGCCGAGAGCAGCATGACCTTCCTGCGGCCCATCCTGTCAGCGAGACCTCCACAGGCGAGTGCACCGACCGCTGAACCCAGGAGGGCGACCGCAACGATGAATCCTTGTAGCGATGTGTTTGTGATGTTGAACTCGTGATAGACAGCTTGGTTAGCACCGTTAATCACGGCGCTGTCGTATCCGAAGAGGAACCCGCCAAGAGCGGCAATGATGGCAATACCGACGACCTTGGCTGTCCTGCTTTCCTCCAGCTTCGATGCACCAGTGGGACTGTCGACCGGATCTTGCATTTCGTACCTCCCGAATTAATTGCCACCGAGCGTCTTCGGCAGCCGACCTATCACCCGATTCGGATATGTCTCGTCCGTTACATTAGCCAGATTTAGGTGGGAGACGCGACCCCAGTGATTGTGTGTACGCCATCGGCATGACGCGAGACCCACGGCAGCCTCTGACACTCGGCACGGCTCGCCTGTTTGGGGATCGGGTGACTCTGCCTTACCGTGTGGTGTCTTCCTTACCCCGGCGTAGTTCTGAGGAGTCCCGCTTTATGAGTGATGCCACCCCTGGTGATGCACAACCTCTGTGGGCACCACGTCCTGATCAGGTGAGCGCGACTGCAATGGACCGGCTTCGCCGGGAGGTGGCCGAGGCCATCGGACTGGACCTACCTGACTCTCGCGCTTTGTATGACTTCAGTCTCGAGCACCCGGGCGACTTCTGGGATGTGGTCTGGGGCGAGTGTGGTGTCGTCGGGGACCGAGGTGATGGCCCGGCGTACGTGCTGCCTCCTGCCGCTCAAGACATGCGCGCCGCCAAGTTTTTCCCTGCGGCGTCGCTGAACTATGCCGCAAACATCCTCGCGGGCGGCGAGCGCGTCGGTGCAGACGAGACGGCGATCATCTTCCGCCGAGAAGATGGAGTTCGCCGGGACGTGTCGTGGCACGAGTTGCGCAACGACGTGTCGGTCATGGCTGCCTTCTTCGTGCAATGTGGCGTGACTTCGGGGGATCGAGTTGCGGCGTGGATGCCCAACGTCCCGGAGACAGTGATCGCAATGCTCGCTGCCGCGTCCGTCGGTGCGACGTTCTCTTCGACGAGCCCGGACTTTGGGGTCGACGGTATTCTTGATCGATTCGGTCAGGTGTCACCGACAGTCCTGATTGCTGCGGATGGATATGTCTATGGAAACCGGCGTCATGATCGATTGGATCGATTACGCGACGTGGTGGCGGGCCTACCCTCCCTCCGGGCCGTTGTTGTACACGGGGAGCTTGAGGCTGAGCCAGACGTTTCTGAGGTGAGCAGAGCAGTACCGGTTCTGACATGGCCAGAGGCACTGCAGTCAGGTAGTCGGGCCGTTGCCAGCGGGCGCGGACCATCGCTCGATCAGTTGTACCCGTTCGACACTCCGCTCTATATTCTTTATTCATCCGGCACGACCGGGGTACCTAAGTGCATCGTTCATCGAGCCGGTGGCGTCTTGATCAAACATCTCGTCGAACAACAGCTCCACTCAGATATTCGGCCCGGCGATCGCGTTTTCTACTTCACCACCTGCGGCTGGATGATGTGGAACTGGTTGGTCAGTGCACTCGCCAGCGGTGCCACGATCGTGCTGTACGACGGGTCACCCTTCCACCCGAAGCGAGATGTGTTGTGGGACCTTGCGCAATCGGAGAAGCTGACATTTTTTGGTACGAGCGCCAAGTTCATTGATGCCAGTCTCAAGGCCCAAGTTCGGCCGGTTGATACCCACTCACTGACTGAGTTGCGCACAATTGCCTCAACGGGATCCCCGTTGTCCGAAGAGAGCTTCGAGTACGTCTACCGCGACATCGCCTCCGACGTTCACCTAGCGTCGATCTCGGGCGGCACAGATCTTTGCGGCTGCCTGGTGCTCGGTGATCCCACACGACCCGTCTATGCCGGACAGATTCAAACGCCAGCCCTGGGCATGGCGATTGATGTCTGGGACAACGCGGGCAGAAGTTTGCGCGATATCCCGGGCGAGCACGGTGACCTCGTTGTGACCGCCGCCTTCCCGTCGATGCCGTTGGGCTTCTGGGACGATCCGGATGGCTCCAAATACGATGCGGCGTACTTCCAGGTGTACGACGGGACGTGGGCACACGGGGACTTCGCATCGTGGACAGAGCACGGCGGGGTCGTGATTCATGGCAGGTCCGACGCGACGTTGAACTCTGGTGGGGTCCGAATCGGTACCGCTGAGATTTATCGCCAAGTGGAGCAGCTACCGCAGCTTGCGGAGTCGTTAGCGATCGGTCAACGCTGGGAGGATGACACCAGGATCGTCCTCTTCGTCCGGCTGGCGCCTGACCAGAAATTCACAGAAGACCTCATCACCGAGATTCGGTCCCGTCTGCGTGAGCATTGCTCGCCGAGACATGTTCCAGCGAAGATAATTGCCGTTGCTGATTTACCGCGCACCCGTTCGGGCAAGCTCGCCGAGTTGGCTGTTGCCGATGTTGTCCACGGCCGGGCCGTACGCAATTCCGGTGCTCTGGCCAACCCCGAGGTGCTCGCGTACTTCGAGGATCTGGCTGAGCTCGCGCGGTAGTGGACGACCGCGCAGTTTCCGACGAGTTGCATAGAGAATAAGGGAATCAACGTGACAAGCTCTGCTCGTGACTAAGACAGCGGCTGCGGATCCACAGCCAGATCAAACCGCGATCGAGCGTCAATATGTTCCTGGCGACGGGTGGGAAGCGAAGGTTCCGCGGATCGCCGCGTGGGTCTGCTTTGTCATCGCAGCTCTCAGCGCATTGACGGCAATCTTTCCTTTCAGTCGTGCTCCTCTCAGTGGTCTACGTACTGTCGGAGATCTGCTGTTCGTCGCTGCACCGCCAAATCTTGCGTGGGCGGTCCTGTTAGCCATTCTGGCCAGCGCGCTCAGCAAACGAAAGCGTGCGGCGTGGGTGCTACTACTGGGCCTAGAAATCATCGAGTCTGTGCTGCTCGTATTTGCTTGGGTGGTCTTCCCCGGTACGTCCTACCCGGCGATCACGTCGGCGTTGTTTTTTGATGTATTCGTGATAGCTGTTCTGGTGCTGAGCCGCCGTGAGTTCTTCGCGGTGTCGCAGAAGGGCAATGGCTGGCGGGCGCTGGTTACTTTCGTTGTCGGTTTTGTACTGTCGCTCGGGATCGGCGTAGTCGTGATCGCGGTCTTTGGCGACCCACAACTACAGCTCCAGAAACTTGGGGTGATCGTGTCTGAGTTTCTCGGCGTTTTTGGTCAGGATCCATCCCTCAAGCAAGGCGGACAGACGTCCTTCTTCGCGACGGAGGCCATCACGGGGCTTATCGCGCTGCTGGGATCTGCGACATTCATTGCGACGGCGTATGTGCTCTTCCGGCCGCGGCGAACAAGTCAAATGCTTTCCGGTCAGGACGAAGTCGACTTGCGTCTGCTGCTCGCGGAAGAAGGAGAGCGAGATTCGCTCGGCTACTTTGCAACGCGTCGCGATAAGTCCGTTGATTGGGCCCCTTCTGGTACAGCCGCCGTGACGTCACGGGTTGTATTTGGGGTGAGTTTGGCCAGCGCTGATCCCATCGGCGATCCGCAGGACTGGCCAGCCGCTATTGAGGCCTGGCTCGAAGATGCCCGTAAGCATGCGTGGGCACCTGCTGTGATGGGGGCCAGTGAGTTGGGCGCGCAGGCATATAGTCGCGCCGGTTTGGGTGCCGTTGAACTAGGCGATGAGGCGATCATCTCCTTCGGCGACTATCACCTTGAGGGTCGACATATGCGCGTCGTGCGCCAGGCAGTCAATCGGATTGAGCGGGCCGGGTACACCGCAAGAGTTCGTCGCCACGCAGAAATCCCCGGCGAGGAGATGGCGGAGGTGATTGCTGACGCGGATCGGTGGCGCGATACCGACAATGAGCGCGGGTTCACGATGGCACTAGGTCGGCTGGGTGACCCGTTAGACGGGCGATGTGTCCTGGTAGAAGCTTTCGATCCAGAAGGGAATCGGGAAGCACTACTGTCCTTCTCGCCCTGGGGAGATAAGGGCCTGTCACTGGACCTGATGCGACGCTCGCGCGACTCAGCGAACGGCGTCATGGAGTTCATGGTGACCAGTCTGGTCGCTGCTGGAGCACAGATTGGGGCCAATAAGTTGTCGTTGAACTTTGCGGTGATGCGAGCAATCTTCGCTGACGGTGAGCGAATCGGCGCTGGGCCAGTTCTGCGGTTAACCCGGGCTCTCCTGTTGTTTGCATCCCGCTGGGTCCAATTGGAATCGTTATATCGATCAAACGAGAAGTACTCGCCGAATTGGGTTCCGCGCTACACGATGTTCGAGACCGTTGGCGATCTGCCCAGAGTCGGGATCGCTACAGGGATCGCTGAAGGCTTCGTTTCAGTTCCAAGCCCAAGGTCGTGGTTTCGCAATTCGGGCAATGCCCGCTCACCGCTCAAGGCGGCATGCGACGCCTCGCCAGTCGCTCTTTACGAAGTCCAAGAAGCGCGGCTGGCAGACATTGCCGCGAAGGTAGCCGAAGAAATCGCAGGTGACCCGCTTGATGGGCTACCGGAGCAGGAGAAAGTTCGTCGCCAGAAGCTAGCGAACCTCCGGGCACGGGGAATAGATCCCTACGCGAGCAGTTTCCAGCGAACGACGACGATCGCTAAGGTCCGCGAGGAATTCGCTGACCTGGAACCAGATGCTCGTACCGGTAAGACCGTTAGTGTCGCTGGCCGCGTCATGCTCAACCGAGTCACTGGAAAACTCTGTTTTGCTGAACTACGCGACTGGACAGC
>JBLHZE010000096.1:0-7857 GCA_047631015.1 Actinomycetes bacterium | reverse complement strand
CCTGTCCTCGGCATAGAACAATGCAGGCAGTGCCAAGTTTAGGATTGAGTCGTGAACCAGTCCACCAGGTCCAGCCCCTGCTAACGGAGGAAACATGCAATCTAAGGTCGCCCAGTCCTATGTGACCCGCATCGACCACGTCGGAATCGCCGTACGTGACTTGGACGCAGCGAAAGACTTCTACGCTCGATCGCTAGGCCTACAGTCAATTCACGAAGAAGTCAACGAGGAACAAGGGGTCCGCGAGGCCATGCTCGCCGTCGGTGACTCTGGCTCCTGCATCCAACTCCTCGCTCCCCTGTCGGATGATTCCCCGATCGGCAAGTTTCTTGCTCGCAGTGGTGAAGGGATCCAGCAGATGGCCTACACCGTTAGCGATATAGATGCCCTAAGTGCACATCTGCGCGAGGTTGGTGTACGGGTCCTGTACGCCACTCCAAAGCGGGGAACAGCGAACAGTCGCGTGAACTTCGTACACCCGAAAGATGCCGGCGGCGTGCTCATTGAACTCGTCGAGCCGGCTCACTAGCGTTTAGTCCGAGACTGCGACAACCGATACCTATATCTGTGACCACCATGAGCTCAACTTCGCTTGCCTACAGTCTTGTTGACGAATTCTTCGAAACTGCCTCAGACTGGGCCAGCTCAACGCCCTACTGGGTGTTGTTCGTGGCCGCAGGGATCCTCGGTGCACTATTCATCATGGGCTTGGTGAAGAAGCTCGTCGTCATCAGCGTTCTACTTGCCCTGCTGCTTATCGGAATCTGCTCCGTGTGGTTTTTTTCTGGCAGCTCGCTCAGTCTGACCTGACGTCCAGAACGTTCGCTACACCATCCCAGCACCCTCGCTAAGAGGTGGCCGAAGCCGTTTGGCAAAGTAGACACCAGACTCGCTCTACTCTTTTTTCGTTCTTATCCGTTTTGTTTGTCTATCCGAAGTGATCAGCAGTAATACGAAAGGAACCTACGGACGTGCAGCAGATCCTCAACGCGATTTTGGCCGGAGACACACCTAAGGAAGAATTCGCGAGTCTCGCGGTTCCCGAAAGCTATAAAGCGATCACGGTCCATAAAGACGAAGCAGATATGTTCGAGGGAGAGAAATCCCGCGACAAGGATCCCCGCAAGTCTTTACACCTCGACACGGTGCCAGTACCAGAGCTTGGACCAGGCGAGGCAATCGTCGCCGTTATGGCCAGTGCCATCAACTACAACACGGTCTGGACCTCCATCTTCGAGCCCGTCTCTACCTTCGGGTTCCTTGAGCGCTACGGCCGTATGTCGGATCTGACGAAACGTCACGACCTGCCTTATCACGTTGTTGGCTCAGACCTGTCCGGAGTCGTCCTGCGAACCGGACCCGGCGTCACGGTCTGGAAGCCCGGCGATGAGGTCGTTGCCCACTGCCTCAGCGTCGAGCTTGAGGACCCGGCGGGACATAACGACACCATGATGGATCCACAGCAGCGCATCTGGGGATTCGAGACCAACTTCGGTGGCCTCGCAGAACTCGCGTTAGTTAAGAGCAATCAGCTCATGCGTAAGCCTGCGCACCTCACCTGGGAAGAGTCAGCCTGTCCCGGTTTGGTGAACTCCACGGCCTACCGCCAACTCGTGAGCCGTAACGGTGCCGGAATGAAGCAGGGTGACAATGTGCTGATTTGGGGAGCCTCCGGCGGCCTCGGCTCGTACGCGACCCAGTACGCACTCAATGGCGGGGCAACACCAGTCTGTGTCGTCTCCTCGCCTGAGAAAGCTCAGATCGCCCGCAAGATGGGTGCCGAACTGATCATTGATCGCGCTGCCGAGGGCTATAAGTTCTGGAAAGACGAGCAAACCCAGGATCCCAAGGAATGGAAGCGTTTTGGGGCCCGGATTCGCGAGCTCACCGGTGGCGAGGATGTCGATATCGTTTACGAACACCCTGGTCGAGAGACATTTGGCGCCAGCGTCTACGCCGCGCGCAAGGGCGGCACAATCGTGACCTGTGCATCAACATCGGGATACATGCACGAGTACGACAACCGCTACTTCTGGATGAACCTCAAGCGGATTATCGGATCCCACTTCGCCAACTACCGCGAGTCATTCGAAGCGAACCGTCTCGTGGAGAAAGGAATGATCCATCCGACGCTATCCAAGTCATTTGCACTGGCCGATACCGGTGAGGCCGCACTTGAGGTCCACCACAATAAGCACGCCGGAAAAGTCGGCGTGCTCGCACTTGCTCCCCATGAGGGTTTAGGTGTTCGTGATCCCGAGAAGCGTGCCACGCTCGAGACGCAGATCAACCGGTTCCGCGAGGACTAATACTCCGACCGAGGATGGCCGAAATCACTCCTAGTAGCTCGTTTCCTTTGGCGGCGTTGTTCTCTTGGAGGCAGTCTTCTTGACTGCCGACTTCTTGGAGGCAGTCTTCTTGGGGGCCGACTTCTTGGAGGCAGTCTTCTTGGGGGCCGCCTTCTTGACCGCTGCCTTCCCAGGAGGCTTTGGCTTTCGTTCTTCGGTGCGCGACGAGGAGCCAGACTTTGCGGCAGCAGCGTTACACAGTTCATCAAACCCGGCTTGGATGCCAGCGACCAGTACGTCAACGTCGGCCGCATACTCACCATCGCCGGTTACGCCGATGGTGAGTTCGTCCATGTAGGAGGTGATTCCGACGATGATGCGCATCGATCCTTCGATCGGGATGATCGGGACAGAACGCTTCGCCTTGCGACCCATCACATACAACGGAACCATCGGGCCCTTGACGTTGGTCACCAAGGTCTCGCTGAAGTAGCCCGTGAGGGTATTAACGTTGGACATCACGTACTCTTGAACAGGCGCTGGTGTGACCTTCTCGGTGACTTTCAAAAGCTCATCGGAGATGACCGGCAACATGCTGCGCTTACTGTGTTTCGTTGAGTCTTTGATCGCTCGCATCCGCGTCATCGGATCCATATCGCCGACCGGCAGTGGTGCAGGCAAGATCCCCACCTGATTATTCGCGGCGAGGTCCTTACGCAATGACACCGGCATCACCGCACGAAGCGTTCGCCCATCTGGATTGATCCCACGAGACTCCAGAAGCCGTCCGAAACCGTAAGCGACGCTGGCCAGCACCATGTCATTGATTGTGACGCCCTTGAATTCCTTACGCGCTTCCTTCACCTCGGTCAGCGAGTACATACCACCTACCCAGCGACGTCGGGCCGAGACAGCCCCGGTTAGATCCGTCGGCCGCTTCGGTGCCAGTGCTAACAGTGAACGGACGGTGTCCGGGGAGGTGGCTATAAAGTTGCCTAGACCCTCGAACCCCTTGTCGAGTGCCCGGATTGCCTTCGCTCTGACCTCGTCACGTCTGCGGTCTAGATCGATCGGCTCTTCGGCGCTCTCCTTCGGAGTCATCATGAGCTTAATTCCGTCGGCCAGCTTCAAGGACCCATCTTCACTCAGGTCGATCAACTCACCAAGTAATATCAACGCTCCTTGGCCATCAGCGATGCTGTGATGCAGCCGCACGATCAACGCCCATTCGTCACGCGCGTAACCCGTCACTAACACGGCATCCCAGAGGGGCCGCTTGCGGTCCATCGGGACCTCCATCAGGTCCGAAACCACCGAGTCGTAGCTGGCCCCGGGTGGTAACACAACCTGTTTAATGTGGTGATCAAGGTCAGGATCTACCGATACCCACTTGGCTCGGCTTACTTTGGAGCGGCTGGCCTGCACTCGCTGGTGGAATCGCGGCATCTGCGGCAGTCGGCTAGAGACAAACTTCTTCACCTCAGGCAAAGTCGGGGCTTCACCGCCGGCAACTAAAACGGCCCCAACGG
Source organism: Actinomycetes bacterium (assembly GCA_047631015.1). Lineage (GTDB taxonomy): Bacteria > Actinomycetota > Actinomycetes > S36-B12 > UBA10799 > UBA10799. Next base: position 4,040 of record JBLHZE010000096.1, on the reverse strand, counting down.
CCACGGCTGGACCTGAGGTCTCAATATCGAGAAAAGCAGAGTCCATTGAACTGAGCCGATCCATACGTACTCCCGACTGACTAGCGCGAGGTTCCCGCGACGCGACAACATGCCGCGTCCTTATCTCAGCGCACTAACAGACGTTTCGCGCGTTCACTACGACCCATCGGCCCCATCTGACCGTTTGGGTCTACGTGGACTAAATCGACCGCAACCAACTGGCCAGGACGGCAGCCACTTGACTTGGTGCCTCAATCGGACTGAGGTGGCCCGCGCCGGGGATGGTTGCCATGGCGCCTTTCGTTGCCGCCGCGATGATCCGCGTCATATCTGACGGCGGGGACAGCTCGTCTTCGCTACCCACCACGCCAAGGACCGGCCCCGCGAAACCACGCAAAACCCCAAAGGAATCTGGGCGTCGAGCCATCGCCCGCTGAACCCATGCGATCACCGCGGGATTGTTCTCCTCGGTCATTTTGCGAACAGCCTTAACGACTTCCGGTCTACGCTGTCGAGTTGTGGGCCCTAGCAGTTTGGGTATCATCAGATCCGCGACCCAGCCGCCACCCTCGACGTCCACTCGGTCCGCGAACGCGAGTCGCCCATCTGCGGCGGCGGCATCGTCGGAGTTTGCTTTCGTGTCAACCAGAGCCAGCGCGGCGACCCGGTCGGGATGGCGTCGTGCCAGATTGAGTGCGACGTAGCCGCCCAAGCTCAGACCGCCTACGACTGCTGGCTGACCTAGCCTCATGATCGTCTCGGCTACGTCATCGGCCAAGACGTCGAGCGAGGTCTGCGTCGACAGTTCCCGAACATCATCACCGAATCCACGGAAATCCGGAGTCAGAACTTCGGCACCGGAGCTACGCAGCTCTTTGGCAACAGGCGCCCACACGCGGCGATCGACGGGGAAGGCATGGAGGAGAACGACCGGCGTAGTGGCAGGCACTACGGCATCACCGAGAGGCCGCCGTCGACCACTAGTTGCTGACCGGTCATGAAGCTCGATGCATCGCTTGCCAAGAACACTGCAGGATCGGCGATCTCGTTAACCTGGCCCCAGCGCAGCATCGGAACCCGTGCGAGCAGTGCCTCCTCCGTAGATTCACTGTCCCGCAGGAACTCCGTCAGGTCGGTCTCGATCCACCCGGGCACCACCGAGTTCACACGTACGCCAGCGTGCGCCCACTCAATGGCCAAGGTCTTGGTTAGCGAGCTAACCGCAGCTTTTGCTGCTCCGTAGTGCGCCATGAACGGCGTACCCGCCAACGACGCGACACTGGATACGTTGATCACGGAAGAAGAGTCAACCTGGGACAGGTAGGGGAAGGCTGCCTGGCTGGCGTGCACGATCGACTCCACATTGAGGCTGAACGTTTTTTGCCAACCGCTAAAACGCATTGCGGTCAATGGGGAACTGAACGAGTTTCCGCCTGCGTTATTGACGAGGATGTCCAGACCGCCCAGGCCCGCAGCAGCCGCATCGACTGCGGCACGAACCGCATCACCGTCGAGCACATCCGCCGGAACGACGACCGCATTACGACCGAGTGCTTTGATCTCTGCAGCGACTTCTGCGAGTTTGACTTCGTCACGAGCCGAGATTGCGACATCGGCACCAGCTTGGGCAAAAGCGATCGCAATTCCCCTACCAATACCTCGACTTGCTCCGGTTACTAGGGCATTGCGCCCGTCTAGTCGAAACGTCACAGGTCTGTCCACCTTTCGATTGGGCCGTCCCATTCGGTAGGTAGGCCGTTATTTTCGGGCATCAACACACTCGGCTGCACCACCCGTACGATCTCATTCAACACGAACTGCACCGACGGCTCACCGACCCACAGGTGTTTAGCGTCCCATCCCGTGACCCGTTTTACGTGTGGAAGAGATCCAAAAGCAACCGCGGCAGCTTCGGGTCGCAGGAAGTCATCGAACTCTGGGATGAGCGCCACCATGGGCACGTCTGTCTGCGCCCACCTGGCGAGTTCTTCCGTGCTGGTGTATCGAAGTGTGGGACTGACCAAGATGATGCCCGCGATAGCTGCAATGTCAGGAGCCTTCAGAATCACATCAGTCCCGAAAGACCAGCCAACGAGCCACGGGGGCGGCAGTCCGCGCGTTCGAACGAATTCCAGGGCAGCCGCCAGGTCTAGCCCCTCGCCCTCCCCCGCATCGAACTCCCCCTCGCTGGTGCCGGCCGAGGATGCAGTACCGCGGGTGTTGAACCGCAACACGGCGATCTCAGCCAGGGCAGGGAGCCGCCACGACGCTTTGCGGATGAGATGGGAATCCATCATTCCGCCTGCAGTGGGCAACGGGTGAACGAAGATAATCGTCGCAGCCGGAGCCACATCAGCAGGCAGCGCTAACTCGCCAACTAACACAAGCCCATCGACGGTTTCCAGCTCGACGACCTCTCGCTTGGCCGGCAGCACGCTATTAGCTCGAATCTGTCCCATGGCTCAACTCTGCCCAATGACCTCTGTGGGATGCGCTCGACGCCAACACGGCGTGTGCCAGTGCCGACGATCATCCAGCGAGTTCGGCCAGACTTCCTGCCAAGCAACGATATGGGGTGTTCGGGCAGGAATGTCTTGCTGACAGCCCGGGCATACGTATGACTTGCGGGCTGCCTGCCCCGACACTGGGCGCACTACCCAGCCCTTGTCCTTCCCTGACCCGGGGCTCATTCGTCCATCCTCTCGGCACTAGCAACCCGCTAGGAGTAGCTCAGGAATCCTTCACCTGTCTTACGCCCTAGTTTCCCTGCGGCGACGACATCTTGCAGGCCTTTGGCCGGGGTGTAGCACGGGTCGCCGAACTCGTCGACAATTGTGTTCTCGATCGCCAGCGACACATCGTTACCCACGACATCGAGGAGCGAAAACGGCCCGAGGGGTAGCGACTGCCATGCCTTCATGAGCGGATCGAAGTCCTCGATCGTTGTCAGAGACCAGTCAACCGCGTTGACCGCATCGTTGAGGTAGGGGAACAGCAAGAAGTTGACGATGAAACCGGCTCGATCCCCACACAACACGGGGTGCTTTCGGACTGCCTTGCAAAGCGAAACGACGGTCTCTCGCACATCGTCGGCCGTTTCCGAACCGGATACGACCTCAACCAACTTCATGATTGGCGCGGGATTGAAGAAGTGCATCCCGATCACATCACGTGGGCGGCTCGTCGCGGATGCGAGGTCATCGATACTGAGGCTTGAGGTCGTCGTCGCCAAAATTGCCCCTGGCTTACACACTCGATCCAGGGAGACGAACAGTTCCTTCTTCGTATCGAGATCCTCGACGATGGCCTCGACCACGAGGTCAACCCGGGCAAGATCCTCATGTTTTGTGACACCACAGATTCGGTTCAGCACCTCCGCTTTGGCGTCCTCGGTCATCCGTCCCTTAGCCACGGCACGGTCGAATGACTTTTCCAGCGTCGCGCGAACCTTGGCTACCTTCTCTTCACTGCGGGCGACGTACACAACGTCCAACCCCGACTTGGCGAAGACCTCAATGATCCCGGTCGCCATCGTCCCCGTACCGATAACGCCGACGAGTGTGATCTCCCGCATGGCACTGGCCTCACGTGCACTGTCCATCTCGTCCACGACGACCTTGCTAGACCCGGCGGCTTCGTAGGTGTAGAAGCCGGCTCCGCTCGACTCACCGTTATGACCGGATGCGACTCGGTCGACAATTGCACCTGACACTCTGTGGCGAGGGTCTCCGCTGACTTCGTGTAGTACGGCGAGCGCAGCAGCGACGTTTTCTAGACCAATGGTATCGAGTTGGCGCAACGGCCCAACCGGGTAGCCGCATCCAAAACGCATCGAGGAGTCAATGTCGTCGCGGGTGGCGTACTCCTGCTCGAACATCTTGGCTGCCTCGTTCAGGTAGGCGAACCACATCCCGGCGGCAACTGCCTCAGCGCGAGATTCGATAGCGGCGCCCGCAACGCCGGTCACGTTGACTCCAACTCTGTCTAAAACACCAGCGATCTGTGCACGAGCGTCTGACACACCATTCAAACCGGGCATC
>JBLHZE010000095.1:0-7868 GCA_047631015.1 Actinomycetes bacterium | reverse complement strand
CACGCTAAGTCCTCTGGGCCGCCTTCCTCAACCGGTTGGCCTTCAAAGAAGTAGCGCTGGCGGAACACTCGGTGTTCGCGCCGAATCCGCAAGAGAGTTCGAGTGAACTCAAAGAGCTCGCGTTGCCAGTCGGCCAGATCCCAGTCGATCCAGGAGATCTCGTTGTCTTGGCAGTATGCGTTGTTATTTCCACCCTGCGTACGACCGATTTCATCGCCGGCGACGAGCATCGGAGTTCCACTTGCTAAAACCAGTGTTGTGAGCAGATCTCGGATGCGACGTAGCCGAAGTCGATTGATTTCTTCATCCTCTGTCTCTCCTTCCACACCGGAGTTCCAGGCACGATTAGAGTTGTTGCCGTCCCGGTTTTCCTCACCGTTGGCCTCGTTGTGCTTCTCCTGGTAGGTGACCAGATCTCGCAGCGAGAACCCATCGTGAGCTGTGACGAAGTTGAGTGATGCGTACGGCTGCCGATCTTCCGATGAGTAGACGTCTGCCGAGCCCGCTAACCGCCATCCGAGTTCGCCGACGCTGGCCTGACTGCGCCACCAATCCCGCAGACAATCGCGGTACTTGTCGTTCCATTCAGTCCACAGTTGTGGGAACTTGCCGACTTGGTAACCCCCGGCGCCGATATCCCAGGGCTCAGCGATCAGTTTCACTTTGCGTAGTACTGGATCCTGACTCATCGTCGTAAGGAACGCAGAGAGCATGTCAACATCGTCGAAGGGCCGGGCCAACGCGCTGGCAAGGTCGAACCGGAACCCATCGACGTGCATTTCCTCGACCCAGTACCGCAGCGAGTCCGTGATGAGCTGGAGAACCTTCGGATCCGTGGCATTGAGTGTGTTTCCGCAGCCGGTGTAATCGGCGTAGTAGCGCGGATCTTCCGCTCCGAGTTTGTAGTACGCCTCGTTGGCAATTCCTCGGAAGCTCAGCGTTGGTCCGCCCTGGCTGCCTTCGGCTGTGTGGTTGTAGACGACGTCGAGAATAACTTCGATCCCGGCATCGTGCATCGCCTTAACCATCTGCTTGAACTCGTGGACCTGGCCGCCGCGCGTCTCTGACGAGCTGTACCCGCCGTGCGGCGCAAAGTAGCCGATCGAGTTGTATCCCCAGTAGTTACTGAAGCCCTGTTCGAGGAGGAACATCTCGTCAACGAAGTGGTGGATGGGTAGGAGTTCGACTGCCGTGACACCAAGTTGACGTAGGTAATCCACTGCTGCTGGCTGGGCTAGACCTGCGTAAGTTCCCCGCAACTCCTCGGGGATTTCGGGATTTAGCTTTGTGAACCCTTTGACGTGTAGTTCATAGATGACTGTGTTATGCCAGAGAGTATTAGGCGGATGGTCGCCTTCCCAGTCGAACTCATCTCGGACGACCACTGACAGCGGTACAAATCCACCGGAGTCGAGTTCGCTTTGGACAAGATCATCGATGCCCTCATGTCCGTAGATCTCTAGTCCGGCTTGGATCTCGCCATCGATTGCCTTGGCGTAGGGGTCGAGGAGGAGTTTGTTGGGATTGAACCGCACGCCATTCGCCGGATCCCAGGGGCCGTAGACGCGAAACCCGTACAACGAGCCGACTTCGATGCCCGGGATATACCCGTGGAACACATTAAAGGTCGATTCGGCGAGCTCGACGCGGTTCTCGGTTCCGTCATCGGCGATTAGGCAGAACTCGACTCTGTCGGCTCCTTGAGCCCACAGTGCGACGTTGACGCCATCGTCATCGGCGGTCACCCCAAGGGGTTCTGGCGATCCAGGCCAAGCCACCGCGGGTGGGACGGCATACGTCATTGGGAATGGCTCCCTTCGCAAAGAGCTAGTGTGAGATTGCTATTCGAGCTGGCTAGTGGTGGTGCTGCTATCGATAGTGTGCCGCGTTTGGTTCCGCAGTGCGCAGCGAGATCACTCTCGCGCACTCTTATCGGTCCAGGGTGGCGTGGTAGGCCTTTTGTGCTTCGCGTTCCTGGGCGCGGTCAGCCATCGTCTCCTTGACGATTGGGATTCCAACAATCAGGCTGCCCCCCGCAGTAAGTAAGGCTACGTAAATCGGCGGTACTCCAACGAGAGCTAGTCCTGCTGCTCCGATGAGGACGAGCAGGAGCAGGCGCAGTGCTTGTCCGTTGTACCGACTCGAGATTCGGGCGCCGACCCATACTCCAGGTAGTTGGCCTAGTAGCAATGACAGCAACACTGTGAGGTCTACTTCACCGACACCCCAGTGTACGACTGCGCCCACGAGGAGCATCGGAACGGCTTGCACAAGGTCCGTGCCAACAAGTCGGCTTGGATACATCGTTGGGAAAAGAAAAATGAGAGATGCCGCGATTAGCGTGCCGGAGCCCACCGATGTGACTCCCACCAGGATGCCGACGATGAGACCAATAACCGCCACAATTGCCCGACGTTGATTCGACAGAAAGACGCTGCCGGTCGGGTCGGTGTTCTTGAACCACTTGAGCCGTAACTTCATCACCGAGAAAGCGACACTAAGGAGTAGGGCTACACCAACAAAGTTGCGCAGGAGCTCCTCACCATTAGAAATTCCGGCAATCTGAGCGAAGACCAGACTCCCGATCACGACGCCGGGGACGGATCCGAGACATAGCCAAAAAGCGATCCGCAGATGTGGGGTTTGACGGCGTAGATGCACGACGGCACCGACGGGCTTCATTGCCGCGGCGGACACTACGTCGGTGGATACGACGACCGGGGCCGGAACCCCGAATACGAAGATCAGCATGGGCGTGACGATTGCCGCCCCACCCATCCCGGTGAGTCCGACGACGATACCGGCGAAGAGGCCGCCGAGGGCGATCCAAAGGTCTAAGGACACCCACAGATTGTGAACTATCGCCAGTGCTCGCGGGCGGTCGGGCAGGGCGTTTCTGGATAAAACTCTAGTTATTCAGTGCGAATAGGGGGGAATACTGGCCTGGCGAGGCAGATCGGTCGCTGATCCGGCTCATTCCTCGCGCGCTTTGGGGGTATGCGCTCCCAGCCATTGTCGCGATAGTTAGCCTTTCAGGGTGACTGATGATGTGGAGCATGCAAATGATGTCGTCGTGCTTGAGGTTTCCGATGGTGTCGCAACGATCCGCTTGAACCGCCCGCCGATGAATTCGCTCAATACGACCGTTCAGACGGGGTTCCGCCAAGCCGCACTCGAGGTGAATGAACGCAGAGACATTCTCGCGGTTGTCCTCTATGGCGGCCCGAAGATTTTTGCCGCCGGTGCCGACGTAAAAGAGATGTCTGACTGGGACCACCTCACGATGATGGAACGCTCGGCCGTGTTATCTGCGTCATTCACCGCGGTGGCGGGCATTACCAAGCCGGTCATTGCCGCCATTACGGGGTACGCGCTCGGTGGTGGGCTCGAACTCGCGCTCTGTGCAGATCTGCGCTTTGCCGGAGATAACGCCAAACTCGGTATGCCAGAGATTCTGCTAGGAATCATTCCCGGAGCTGGCGGGACCCAGCGATTGCCGAGGCTCGTGGGTCCGGCGAAGGCCAAAGAAATGATCTTCACTGGCCGATTCATTAATGCTCAGGAGGCGTTAGATATCGGTCTCGTTGATCGGGTCATTGCCCCGGATGACGTCTACGCTGAGGCTCTTGCGTTCGCGAAGAAGCTCGCTGCCGGGCCGCCCATCGCACTGCGTGCGGCCAAGGCCGCGATCGACCGAGGTTTGGACGTCGACCTCGGCACCGGACTTGAGATCGAGCGACAGCGATTCGCTGAGCTCTTTGCCACCCAGGATCAGAAGACCGGAATGGAATCTTTTGCGGAAAACGGGCCGGGAAAGGCTGTCTTCGAGGGACGATAGGTACGCAAGGAGTTCTCACCTGTGGGAATCCACGCCAACTTTGGGCGGCGCAATGCGCCCACTGAACACCAGAGCAGTAAAAGGGGAAATTACATGACGTCGGATAACGAAGTCTCCGCCGAGATGATGGAGCAGGCGTGGTCAGATCCGCGATTGGCGAATGTCCTCTACCACGACTGGGAGGCGTCGACCTACGACGAGAAGTGGTCGATCAGCTACGACGACCGCTGTATTACCTATGCCCGCGATCGGTTCGTCCATATCGCTGGTGATGCCGAATGGCCGTACGATCGCTCGCTCGAGATCGGTTGCGGCACGGGTTTCTTCACGCTGAACCTGCACCAAGCCGGAGTGATGACGAAGGCTGCCGTGACCGATATTTCGCCGGGAATGGTTGAGGTTGCTCAACGCAATGCGCGCGGACTTGGGTTCGAGGTGGACGGTGGGGTGGCTGATGCCGAGCGAGTTCCCTACGACGACGAGGAGTTCGACCTCGTCATCGGACATGCCGTGTTGCACCATATTCCGGATGTTCAGCAAGCAATCAGCGAAGCCCTGCGGGTTCTCAAACCGGGTGGTCGCTTCGTGTTTTGTGGTGAGCCGACGCGCCGCGGTGACTTTGTTGCTCGCTCGCTTTCGCGTGCCACGTGGTGGGTAACTTCGCAGGCAGCAGGTCTACCGCTCGTCGGTGAGAAGTTCGTACTATCGGACTCCGAGCGCGAGGAGTCATCGCGTGCCGCGGCGCTTGAAGGCGTCGTCGACATCCACACCTTCGATCCTGACGATCTACGACGTACAGCGCTGCGGGCCGGTGCAATCGACGTCCAGACTGTCACCGAAGAGCTGACTGCTTCCTGGTTTGGGTGGCCGGTCCGCACCTTTGAAGCTGCAGTGAAGCCCGGAGTCTTGGGGTGGGGCTGGGCCAAGTTTGCCTACCGAGGGTGGCTAACACTGTCTGCCGTCGATGAGCAGGTTTTCGAGAAGGTTGTTCCCGCTGGCTTGTTCTACAACGTCTGCATTACTGGTGTGAAGCCGTAGTCGCTGGTCTGCGCATCACACACCCACATCCTCATGGCATTTCGACGTAACTCAGATCCCCGCCAAGCGCGGTACTTCACGCTGGCCAGCCTGCGGTGGATCCTCGCGAATCGGGCCTGGAATCTCTGGTATCTGCAGCGCTACGGCAGATTCCTGTGGCTGCGGTTTCGCCACCCACAAGTGATCACCCAGGGCTTCGTCTTTATCGGCAAAGACGTGACGCTGCAGGCACGGAAGGGCTACGGGCGCCTCATCATTGGTCGGTGGGTGCATTTCGGTGAAGGCAACTTCATTAATGCCCACGAAGGAACTCTTCGGATCGGCGACAAGACTGTCTTCGGCAGATACAACACAGTGCAGAGCTACCTTGATGTGGAGATCGGCGGCAAAGGAATCATCGCCGACTGGGTCTATATCTGCGACTTTGACCATGTTTTCGCAGACATCAATCACCCGATTACGGAACAAGGCCTCGCCAAGTCACCCGTGCGAATCGGGCCAGATGTGTGGATTGCGACCAAAGTGTCGGTGCTACGGGGCACGACAATTGGGAATGGTTGCGTGCTCGCTGCCAACAGCGTCGTCCGAGGTCAGATTGCACCGTTTGGCGTCGTCGGCGGTGTTCCGGCGCGGCTGTTAAAAGACCGACGCAAAGAGTACGCCGCGGCCGAGCAGCAGCGGATCGACCTCGCTGACATTGCACGTAAGACCGCTGAGGCTGCTGCTACCCAGAACCGCGACTCCTAACCGTCACACTCGCCTGCGCCGTCCCCTCGACCTTCGCGCGCTTGCTCAAGTTGGTCCGGCGGTGATGAGGACGATGAGGGTAGGGCTGGCATTGTGATGCTCCGCGAGCCCGAGGGCATGGCGTTGCTGGCGATGGGATCGCGGGAGTCCAAAGCGTGGCGCAGCAGCGGCCGGGCGATCATGTCAGCTACGCGAAGAGGTTTTCCGGCGACGGCGGGGGAATAGGTGGGGGTGGGCGCTCCGAATGGCTGGGATGATCCGCGATCGCGGTGAGGTAGCTCGTGACCGTTGTTTCGGCAATACGTTGCCAGTCGTATTCGGTGTGCAAGGTGTCGCGCAGTCTGTCGGCACGCGACCGAGCCTCGGGGAGGTTGGCAAACACATCCGCTATTGCGTGGCTGAGTGCGGCTGCGTCCTGAGCCGAAACGACTCGGCCCGTCACCCCATTGGTGACGATGTCTGCTAAACCACCGACGTCGGCGACGATGAGCGGTGTACGCACCGCAGCTGCCTCGAGCGCCACCAAACCGAATGGCTCGTAGATGCTCGGGACGACCGCGACGTCGGCTGCGCTGACGAGCTTGCGCAACTTCGATTCACTGACCGTGCCCAGAAAGGTGACAATCCCAGAATCCGTGAGATCGCGGTACTCCTCTGCAAGGATTTCTTCCCGAGTACCGGTTCCTGCGATCACCACATGGCAGTGGGGCGACATCGGCGGGAGCAGACGCACTGCCTCTAGCAGGACGTGAACTCCCTTCTCCCACTCAAGCCGCCCAGTGAAGATGATTGTTGGTCGGGGTGCAGTTGGGTCGGCTGATTCTGGTTCGACTTCCCAGCTCGCGAGGTCGATTCCGTTTGGGATGACATCGATCCGTTCTTCAGGAATGGCGAACAGCCGATGAATCTCTGCGGACATTGATCGCGAACAGGCGATAACGCGGTCGGTGCGATTCGCTAATTGAAACTCGATCTCGTGGATTTGCTGAGAAAGTGGATTGTTCACCCAGCCCTGGTGACGGCCGGCCTCCGTTGCGTGGATCGTCGTGACCAGCGGCACATCGTCCGGCCCGGATGCGGCGGTCATCGCGGACCGGGCAACGACCCAATCATGAGCGTGGACGACATCAGGCCGTGTGGCCTGCACAAGCTCAGGGAGTGCGAGCGCCAGACGCGTATCCAGATCTCTTGTCCAACCGAGGAGATCTTCGGGGATGCGCGGGACAGCAGGCGTTGGCGGCGCAATCCGCACGACATTGACACCGTTGATTACTTCCGATGACGGTGCGCCGGTCGGTTGCTGAGTCAAAACTGTGACGCCGTGGCCCAGTTTGGCTTCGTGTTCGGCGAGGGCATGGACATGACGCCCGAGTCCGCCGTACAGAAGCGGCGGGTACTCCCACGAAATATGCAGGATTCTCATGGCGCACTGGAGCGCTGTGAAGTGGCGGTGGCTAGCGCTCCCGGTGCTTGTCTGGAGGCTAAGAACCTTCCATCGAGATGACCGAATGGCCCGTCGGCACGATGCTGGTTTGCCGCCAAGTCGATAGCAATTGATCGCGCTTGCGCATCTCCGCCAAGCGCAGCCTCGAACGCGCTCGCCAGGCGATTGAAGTCGTGGTGGTGGCCGTCGTGCCGGCCTCGAGCGTAGTTGGCGGCTGAATCCTTGGTCACCATGAATGCCCAGTCACTCGACAGTGCCAGGATCGCATCGCGGCCGATTTGGTCCAGGACCGGATCACGGGTGCTGGCCGATGATGGTGCGGCATCCACGATCTTCCGCCAGCGCCGCATGAGGTCCTCATTGTCGCTAACGATGTCGTCGACGGCCGGGCCCGCCCACACCGACCAGTCTTTGCCCGAACCCCACGAACTGTTGCTGGGTCGTGCGACTCCGGCTACAGCACCGTCAGACATGGCTTGAGACAGGGTCGTCACCGTGACCCCCGCTCGCGGGAGTTGGCGCAGGACGAGCTCTAGCCATTGCGGTCCTTCATGCCACCAATGCCCGAAGAGCTCAGTGTCATATCCGGCAACAACTAAGCCAGGAGTCCCATCGCGATCTCGCCGGTGGGACAGTAACCGACTACGCACTAACTCAACGAAGTCGCGGGCATCAGCCACAACGGCAGCACTGGCCGCCTCCGGCTGGTAAATCGCCTTTTCCTCGCTCGCGGTTGTTGACGACGTGACCCGGGCATGCCGGATCCCGCTGTCATGGTTAAACGTGTGAAAGTCGCGGTAC
>JBLHZE010000094.1:0-7894 GCA_047631015.1 Actinomycetes bacterium | reverse complement strand
ATCGCTCTGCGCTTGAGGAACTACTGAGGGCTGAACTCGTGCACCGGCGCAATGAGGAGTGTGCTCGCGGGGTGACACTGGTGGGACCACACAGGGATGATCTAACTCTACTTGTTGGCGACCTTCTGGCAAAGACGTATGCCTCCCACGGCGAGTGTTGGTCGATGGCTCTGGCACTACGACTTGGGTCGTTCGAGTTGATGCGGAGTCTCGGAGACGACGCGGGGGATCCAGTCCTAATCCTCGATGATGTTTTTGCCGAACTCGATACTCAGCGACGGGTAGCGTTGGCGCGGGTCGCTTCAGGTGCCGAACAGTCAATCGTCACGGCTGCTGTTGCCGAGGATGTCCCGAATCTAGACGCAGCAAAACACTTCACTGTCACCTCGGGGGAGGTGACAGTGAATGACTGAAGAGATATCCGAGCTTCCGGCGGAAACCCTTGCCAGCGTCCGGCGGTACAACACGTCAAAAAACTCACGCAGTCCGCGACGACGGGGCGCACCTAGTCAGTTCAGCGGTAGTGGGGTTGACGACCGAGATCCGCAACTGGTGGGACCAACGGTTACTAAGTTGATGGCCGATCAAGGGTGGGAGCACCGCTCGGCAGTTGGTGGAGTTTTAGGCCGCTGGCCCGCGATCGCTGGCGCTGATTTGGCTTCCCACGTAAAACCGGAATCCTTCGATGACAACGAGGGCCGGTTGGTTCTTCGGGCAGAGACAACAACCTGGGCGACTCAGGTCAGGATGCTGATTCCGATGTTGCAGGCTCGCCTGGACGAGGAAGTCGGCCAGGGAATCGTTCGGACAATCGACGTGCTGGGCCCGGTCGGCCGGGGTAATCGGAAGGGACGGACCTGGGTCAAAGGTCGAGGCGATCGCGACACCTTTGGCTGACCGGAATCGGACCCCGTGTGGGTCACCTGGATGCTATTGACACGATCACTCTCCGCCGCAATTTTAGATACAGGTGATGAGCCCAGAAATACCACCGAAAATCTCAATTTTCCTTGCGGAAAACCCCTGATTTTCCTCAGGAATTTGCTCGGAACAGGTAGTATTCACAGGTGTCATACGACGCTAGTGCAATTACAGTCCTCGAGGGCCTGGATGCTGTCCGTAAGCGCCCCGGAATGTACATCGGATCAACCGGAGAACGGGGTCTTCACCACCTGGTTTACGAGGTCGTCGATAACTCTGTCGACGAGGCATTAGCAGGTCACTGCGATCACATCGAGGTGACGATTCTGCCCGGCGATACGGTCAGGGTTGAAGACAATGGTCGCGGCATCCCCGTAGACATCGTCGAAACTGAAGGTAAGCCGGCGGTTGAGGTCGTCCTTACGGTGCTTCACGCAGGTGGCAAGTTCGGCGGAGAGGGTTACGCGGTGTCCGGTGGCCTCCACGGTGTTGGTGTCTCTGTCGTGAATGCCCTGTCCGCCCACCTTGAGGTAGACGTCTACCGCGAGGGCAATATTTGGCGACAAAGCTACAACAGAGGTGTGCCCGAAGCTGAGTTGGCAAAGGGCGAGACCACGGACCGGAGCGGTACCACCGTCACCTTCTGGCCGGATAACGAGATCTTCGAGACCACTAACTTCGACTTCGAGATTCTGTCCCGTCGATTCCAAGAGATGGCGTTCCTTAACCGTGGTCTCACGCTATCGCTGACTGACGAACGAACAGTTGCGCCGGTTGCTGACGAGGATGTCATCGATATTGATGGTGACGGGATTCCTGACACGGAAGCTATCCGGTCCGTGACGTACAAGTACGACGGCGGGATCGCGGATTTCGTTACATATTTGAACTCGAAGAAGGGCCCGGCTCACCAGAACGTGATCTGGTTCGAGGGCGAGGATATTGACCGAGGTATTAGTGCCGAGGTTGCGATGCAGTGGTCGAATATCTACTCCGAATCCGTCTACACCTTCGCGAACACCATCGGCACTACCGAGGGTGGAACTCACGAAGAGGGGTTTCGTACTGCCTTAACTTCGCTCGTGAACAAGTTCGCGCGGGAGTGGGGGGTGCTGAAAGAAAAGGACACCAACCTCTCTGGGGACGATATCCGCGAGGGTTTGACAGCAATCGTCTCGGTGAAACTGCGTGAGCCCCAGTTTGAAGGCCAAACAAAAACGAAGCTCGGCAATACCTCAGCCAAGACATTCGTTCAGAAGATGGTCAACGAACAACTCAGCGAATGGTTCGAGCAGAACCCTGCTGAGGGCAAAGAGATCGCGCGTAAGTCCGTATCCGCTCAGATTGCGCGTGTCGCGGCTCGCAAAGCACGTGACTTAGCCCGTGGTCGCAAAGGTCTTCTTGGCGGAGGCGGCCTACCGGGAAAGCTGATCGATTGTTCATCAACTGATCCGACACTGTGCGAGATCTTTATTGTCGAGGGCGACTCGGCTGGTGGCTCTGCTCGTAGTGGTCGTGACCCAGCGACTCAGGCAATCCTACCGATTCGCGGCAAGATCCTCAATGTCGAGCGTGCGCGACTGGACAAAGTACTGGCAAATAACGAAGTCCAGGCAATGATCTCCGCTCTTGGTGCCGGGATTCAAGAAGAGTTCGATATCGACAAACTCAGGTATCACAAACTCGTCCTGATGGCGGATGCCGACGTTGACGGCCAGCACATCCGGACCTTGCTCCTGACCTTACTTTTCCGGTTCATGCGCCCGCTACTCGAAGGGGGCTACGTGTACTTGGCGCAGCCGCCGCTGTACAAAATCAAGTGGTCGCGCGATACCCCTGAGTACGCATTCTCCGATCGGGAGCGCGACGCACTGGTTGAGGCGGGACTTGCCGGCGGCAAGAAATTGCCAAAGGAATCGATCCAGCGCTACAAGGGTCTTGGTGAGATGAATGCACCGGAACTTTGGGAGACGACGATGGACCCACAGGGCCGCGTCCTACTCCAAGTGACCCTCGACGATGCTGCGCAGGCTGACCAAATGTTCTCGATGTTGATGGGTGAGGACGTAGATTCGCGCCGCAAGTTTATTCAACGCAATGCCAAAGATGTCCGGTTCCTCGACATTTGAGCTAGTGACTACTGATGGACCACCACTGACCGGTAACGAAGGGACACAGACTCACCGTGGCTGACGACACAACGACTGACGCACCAATCGATCACGGCCCACACGGCCGAATCGAGCCTGTCGAGATCCAGACCGAGATGCAGCGGTCATACCTCGACTATGCGATGAGCGTGATCGTTGGCCGCGCCCTGCCTGCTGTCGCTGATGGCCTCAAACCTGTTCACCGTCGCGTCCTATACGCGATGTACGACGGTGGGTACCGGCCCGATCGTGGCTACTTCAAGTGCACCCGCATCATTGGGGACGTGCTGGGTAACTACCACCCGCACGGCGACACATCGGTCTATGACGCCCTGGTCCGACTCGTCCAGCCATGGTCGATGCGCTACCCACTGGTCGACGGTCAAGGGAACTTCGGTTCTCCGGGTAACGACCCAGCGGCGGCCCACCGCTACACCGAGTGTCGACTGTCACCGCTGGCCATGGAAATGGCTCGCGATATCGACGCGGAGACTGTCGACTTTGTTGCCAACTACGACGGCCGTAACCAGGAGCCTGTCCTCCTACCGTCGCGATTCCCGAACCTGCTGGCGAACGGTTCCTCTGGTATCGCCGTTGGTATGGCGACCAACATCCCGCCACATAATCTGCGGGAACTCAATGACGGCATCCAGTGGGCACTGGCCAATCCTGAGGCCCCGCGGGAGGAACTCCTCGAGGAGCTCATCAATCGGATTCCAGCTCCTGACTTCCCGACCGGAGCACTAATCGTTGGCCGTCGCGGGATCGATGATGCCTACCGCACGGGTCGCGGCTCCATCACAATGCGCGCCGTTATCGATATTGAGGAAGATAGCCGCGGACGTACCTGCTTGGTCATTACCGAACTGCCGTACCAAGTCAACCCGGACAACCTGGCGCTTAAGATCGCTGAGCTCACAGATGGCGGCAAGATCACCGGGATCGCTGATCTACGAGACGATTCATCTGACCGAACAGGTCAGCGTTTGGTTGTCATCCTGAAACGCGATGCCCAGCCTCGAGTCGTCCTCAATCAGCTCTACAAGCACACACAACTTCAAGACAACTTCAGCGCTAATATGCTCGCGCTCGTTGACGGGGTACCACGCACCCTGGCTATCGATGGTTTCGTCACTCACTGGATTTCCCACCAACTCGAGGTCATCCAGCGGCGTACTCGCTTTCGCCTACGTAAGGCTGAAGAGCGCGCCCATATTTTGATCGCTCTGTTGAAGGCACTCGATAACCTCGATGAGGTTATCGCCCTTATCCGTCGCTCACCGACGGTCGACGAGGCGCGCGCCGGCTTGATGGAACTGCTAGCAATCGACGAGATTCAGGCAACCGCCATTCTGGATATGCAGCTTCGTCGTCTGGCCGCACTGGAACGTCAGAAGATCATCGATGAGTACGACGAGCTCATGCGTTTGATCGAGGACTACAAGGGCATCCTCGCCAGCCAGCCCCGCCAGCGCACCATTGTTGCCGAGGAGTTGGCCGAGATTGTGGCCAAGTTCGGCGACGACCGTCGGTCGAAGATCATAATGGCCGACGATTTGTCCAATGATGAGGACTTAATCCCGATTCGTGACGTTGTCGTGACCATCACTAGTGGTGGCTACGCAAAGCGAACGCTGACCGATGCCTATCGTGCGCAGCGACGCGGTGGCCGTGGTGTGCGTGGTGCGCAGCTTAAATCTGACGATGTTGTCGACCATCTTTTTGTTACCTCCACCCATGACTGGGTGCTGTTCTTCACGAACTTCGGGCGGGTCTATCGGACCAAGGCCTACCAGTTGCCTGAGCTCGCGCGAGATGCCCGAGGCCAACACGTTGCCAACTTGCTCGCGTTCCAACCGGATGAGGAGATTGCCGAGGTGATGATCCTCAACAACTACGAGCAGGCCGAGGGCCTGGTCCTGGCTACGCGCGGCGGAATGGTGAAGAAGACGAAGCTGACTGACTACGACACGAACCGTACGGGCGGCATCATTGCCATAAATCTGCGAGACGGCGACGAGCTGATCTCGGCTCGGCTAGTCTCGGATGGCGATCAGCTGCTGCTGGTTTCGCGTAAGGGAATGTCGACTCGTTTCAAGGCTGACGATTCCACGTTGCGGTCGATGGGTCGGTCCACCTCCGGCGTTATTGGGATGCGCTTCCGGGGAGGCGACTCTTTGCTAGCGATGGACGTCGTTCGCCCGGATTCGTGTCTGGTGACCGTGACTGACGGTGGCTACGCGAAGCGAACCGCGCTAGATGAATGGGCGACGAAAGGTCGCGGGGGCCTCGGGGTACGGGCGATGCGCCTGGTGGAAGAGCGCGGCTCACTGGTCGGAGCATTGGTGTGCGAGGAGAGCGACGAGCTGTTCGCCGTTGCCAACGATGGTGTCGTGATTCGTACCCGCGTCGCAGAGGTCAGAGCAACCGGCCGTGACACGATGGGTGTCTCGTTGATGGGTCTGTCTGGTGATCGGAGTCTGGTCGCCGTCGCCCGGGCTGCCGAGATGGACGACGAGGCCGAAGAGGACAACGAGCAAGGCGCTGAGGTCAGTGACCTGGAGATTCAGGCAGCCGACGGTGCCGCCGCAGAGTCGCCTATTTCGGTGGCGGAAGGCGGAGCCGATTCCCATCCCGAGGGAGTAGGCGAATCCTCGGCGGTGACGGGCGCCGAGACAGGCGGAGATAATACCGAGTCGATCAGTTCCGACACGATCGCCGATTCCAACGAGAAGCCCGCTGAGTAGCGCACTCACGGGCATGATGAACGAGAAAACGTCAAGGTCTGGGGCGATGACCTCAGGGAAGGATAGGCACTAGTGAGTGGCACAGATACGGAGTCGGCTGGAAAAGCTGGAACCAGTTCACGTCAGGCGCGTCTTTACTTGACCCGCCTGGACCCGTGGACTGTCATGAAGACCGCCTTCGTGCTCTCCATCGGTCTGGCGATTGTGATGCTCGTTGCCACGTTCCTGCTCTGGTCTCTGCTGTCCGCCACCGGCACCTTTGAATCGATCAACTCCACCATCACCGACCTCGGTGGATCCGGTGCGACGGGTGTTGACATTTCTGGGGCGCTGTCATTCGGCCGTATTATGGGTTACGCGCTTCTGCTTGCGGCGTTCGAAATCGTGCTGACCTCGGCGCTGGCCACTGTCACTGCGGCCATCTACAACGTGACGGTTGGATTTACCGGTGGCGTCGAAGTCACCCTGTCCGAAGACCACTAACTCATTGCAGGCAGCGGCTCCTAGCCCACATCTTTGGCCTCTGCCTTCGACAGCGTGATGCCGGCGATGTAACCTACTGAGTCGGTTCCCCAATGGGCCTATAGCTCAGCCTGGTTAGAGCGCTTCCCTGATAAGGAAGAGGTCGGTGGTTCAAGTCCACCTAGGCCCACATGAAGAAACTATTGCTCATTGGAGCACTTGCAGCAGCCGCGTACGTCGTCTACCGCCAGGTATCGGCGAATCAAGCTGAAAAAGATCTGTGGAACGAGGCGACGAGCGAGCCAGATCTTCGCTAGTCGCTTCCTATACCCTTTCTGCACGTCCGCGCCATTCCGCGGTTTCGTGCGGAAAAATTCGCGCACGGACCGGATTTACGTGCGGTTCTTGCGTGAACAAGGGGCCTTAGCTCAGTTGGTAGAGCGCTGCCTTTGCAAGGCAGATGTCAGGAGTTCGAATCTCCTAGGCTCCACACGTACACCTACACGTCCTCGACTCCGCTGTATCTGCGGCGGATTTAATTAGCCGAGTCGATTTCCTTGCCCAATATGCCTAGTCTGTCTTGATGGGTATATTGAAGGCAATCCTGATAGTGATCCTCGCTATTGTCGTCGCCGGTGTCGTCTCGCTGACGATCGCCGTAGTCGCACCGAAGGAAGAGACCACCCAGAGACAATCCGAGCTCGACCTCTTTTACACCCCGCCCAATCCACTACCGTCAACGAAGCCGGGCACGATCATCCGGTCCGAACCCGTGACGTACTTCGAGGATGCGCTGGCTAACGTCACCGTCGTACGCACGTTGTCAGTCACACGCGATCCCACCGGAGCGCCCCGAGCGACCGGTGGGCTGCTATTCATTCCGACGACGCCGGCCTCCGGTGAGCGCCCCGTTGTCGCCTACGCCCACGGGACGGGGGGACTTGGCGACGCGTGCGCGCCATCCCGAAACCCTGCCTCGCCGATGAACATGCCGTTCATCCAAACGATGGCCGACCAAGGCTGGGTTGTGACAGCGACCGACTACGTTGGCCTCGGAACCCCCGGCGACCCGTATTATCTGATTGCCGCGAGCGAAGCTGAGGACGTCGTCAACTCGGTTCGAGTGGCGCAGGCCTTCCCTGGCAGCCAGGCTGGCTCCAGGTACATCGTGATGGGTCACTCCCAAGGTGGTCACTCAGCGATTTGGACTGGAGAGCTCAGCAAGAAGCTGGCTCCGGAACTTGAGCTTCTGGGCGTGACCGTGTCCGCGCCATCCGTTGAACTTTCACCGCTACTCGATCAACAGTGGAACCAGCTGATTGGCTGGGCTATCGGCCCGGGCGTCTTGGTGTCGTGGCCGCTGGTGTATCCCAAAATCAACCCGAATGACGTCCTGACTGAGAACGGTCAAAGTGAATACCGCGATATCGCCTATAAGTGCATCGGAGCGGCTGCGCTCACTGCCGAAGTCCAGACGACATTCGGCAAAGAGATGTTCGCCAAGAATCCGGTGACGTCCCCCGGCTTTGCGGAGGCCCTGGCGGCGCAAACGCCGAAGCCGCTGCCGGCTTCGATGCCGATGCTCATGACCCAGGCAATCGGTGACGGAGTCGT
>JBLHZE010000093.1:0-7988 GCA_047631015.1 Actinomycetes bacterium | reverse complement strand
CTCGACGCAATGTCCGAAATACAACCCTGACACTGCCTAAGACGTGGCGCCGGATGATGCCTAGCCAGCGGAACTAGCTCGCCCGTAAGCCATCACTCGTACACCGCTGTCGGCTAGTGGGCTGCGTCGTGCCAGCTTCGACCGAGACCCGTCGAGACGGCTAGCGGTACGGATAGTTCTCCGACTCCGCACATCTGCTCCGTCACAATTGCCTCCGCAGCCGCAGACTCCCCCGGCCCTACTTCAAGCACAAGCTCGTCATGCACCTGGAGCAGGATGCGCGTTGACATATCCGCTGCCCGCAGCGCGCTATCAACGTTGAGCATGGCCACCTTGACCAAATCGGCGGCTGATCCTTGGATCGGGGCATTGAGGGCCATCCGCTCGGCCATCTCGCGGCGCTGCCGGTTGTCGCTATTTAGATCGGGAAGATACCGACGTCGTCCAAGGAGCGTCTCGGTATAGCCCGTCTCTCTCGCTCGGACTACAGCGTCATCGAGATAGTCGGCGACGGCGCCGAACCGTTCAAAGTAGCGATCCATCAGCGCTTTCGCTTCTGCAGCGCTGACACTGAGCTGCTGGGACAAACCGAAAGAACTCAGACCGTATGCCAGGCCATAGGACATCGCTTTTATCCGTCGACGCTGTTCGGCGTCGACATCCTGTGGCTCGACCCCAAATACCTCGGCGGCCATCGTGCTGTGCAGGTCTTCGCCAGAGACGAAAGTTTCGATCAACTTTTCGTCTCTGGATAAATGCGCCATGATGCGCATCTCGATTTGCGAATAGTCCGCAGTAAGAAGCGCCTCGTAGTCGGACCCGACAACGAAGCCGGACCGAATCCGCCGCCCTTCCTCGGTCCGAATCGGGATGTTCTGCAGGTTTGGATCTGTGCTCGACAATCGGCCCGTCGCCGCGATGGTTTGCTGGAAGGTCGTGTGGATCCGGTTTGCGGAGTCGGCCAATGGAAGCAGCCCCGCAACGGTCTGGCGCAGCTTGGTGACCTCACGCCACCGAAGGAGGAATGCCGGAAGTGGGTCCTCGCTGACTTTCGTCAACCAGGCAAGGGCATCGGCATCGGTGGTGAAGCCAGTCTTCGTCTTTTTCGTCTTAGGCAGCCCCCGCTCTCCGAAGAGAATCTCTTGCAACTGTTTAGGCGACCCCAAATTGAACGGATGCCCTGCAAGCTCATGTGACGAGGACTCCGCCGAGGCGATCTCTTTGGAGTACTCGGCCTCAACCTGTTCCAGATAAGCCACATCGAGGCAGATTCCATCTCGTTCCATTCGAGCTAGCAGACTGATGAGCGGTAGCTCGACCTCAGCCAGCAGATCGACTCCCCCGCGCTCAGCCACTTGTTCGGCGAGAACACTATCCAGAGCCTGAACCGCTCGTGCTTGCGCTGCAAGAGCATGGCGCGCGGCTGCACCATCATCGACTTCCAGAGCAAGCTGACCAGCCGACTCACCGACTACCGGCAAAGTCGTGTGAAGGAATCGCTGCACGAGGTCGCTAATTGCGAGCGTACGCTGACCAGCCAGCACGAGGTAGGCACTCAACTCGGTATCGGCTGTCAGTCCGCGCAGGAATGTCCCACGGGCTGCAAATGCCAACATCGGCCCCTTCGCCGCGTGCATCACTTTTGACCGGCCGGCATTCGATAGCCACTCATCGAAGGCCGCGCTATCTGCCGGGTTCAGTAGCCCTGGTTCGAACCAGGCGACGGTTCCGTCATCGGCTGCCAAGGCCACACTCCGAATATCGCCGGTGCCCGCGCCCCACGTTCCATCGACGGCGACCGCAACAGACGAAACGGAGTCACTCGCATTTTCGGCCAGCCAACCCGAGAGGTCCCCATCCGTCCCGATGACGACGGTCTCGCCTTCGAACGACGTGCCGTCCGACTCGTGGGCATCAGGATTTTCGACGCCCACTAAATCGAACAGTCTGTCGCGAAGCACCCGGAACTGCAGAGCATCGAATATCTCGTGCACACGCTCGGCATCTAGCTCAGGTCTGGCCAGATCGGCTACCCCCGCCGCCAGGGGCACATCCGTCACGAGTTCGGTCAGTTCCCGATTCTTGCGAACCTGGTCGACGTGGCCGCGCAGCGCTTCGCCTACTTTGCCTTTCACGTGTTCCGCGTTGGCCAGTAGGTCATCCAGCGAGCCGTACTCGCGAATCCATTTGGTGGCCGTCTTCTCACCGACGCTGGGGACGTTCGGTAAATTGTCGGACGGATCACCTCGCAGGGCCGCGAAGTCGGCGTATTGCGCGGGAGTCAACCCGTAGCGCTCAAGGATCTGGGCTGGGCCCATCCGGGCAAGGTCTGACACACCCTTCTTCGGGTAGAGGACCGTCGTCCGATCGTCGACAAGTTGGAATGCATCTCGGTCACCGGTCAATAGCAGAACCTGGAATTCCTCGGCTATCGCTTGCTTGGTCAGAGTCGCCAAAATGTCATCGGCCTCGTAGCCGTCAACCCGCAGACTGACGATCCCCATGGCATCGAGCACGTCAGCGATCAGATCCACCTGCCCTTTGAACTCCGAGGGCGATGCACTGCGGTTGGCTTTGTACTCGGGAAAGAGCTGGGTGCGAAATGTCTTGCGGGAAACGTCGAACGCCACAGCAATATGGGTCGGCTTCTCGTCGCGTAGCGTGTTGATGAGCATGGAGGTGAAGCCATAGACGGCATTGGTCGACTGACCCGTCGTGGTCGAGAAGTTCTCCACCGGCAACGCAAAGAAGGCGCGATATGCCAACGAGTGGCCATCGATGAGTAGTAATTTTCGGTCATGGAGATCCTGGGTGTCCGTGGTCACTTGTCCGATCCTAGGCTGGGCACATGACGACATCTGACAGTGAATCCCCAGATCTGAACACAATCGCGGCGAAGGTCGCCGAACACTCAGAGTTGAGCGCGGCTGGAACCCTCATGGAACGGATGGAAATGTCCATCGTGGAAGTCACCCCGCAACGCGTCGTGATCAGCATGCCGGTTGCCGGGAACACCCAGCCGTATGGACTCCTACATGGCGGTGCCAGCGCCGTCCTAGCCGAGACAGTGGGCTCGATCGGTAGCGGTATTCATGCCGCCGCACTCGGCAAGATTCCGGTCGGAATCGAGCTTTCCTGCACTCACCATCGCGCAGTTCGTAGCGGAATTGTGACGGCGGTCGGCACCCCTTTGTCGATCGGTCGGAGTCTTGCTACCTGGGAGATTGCGGTGACCGATGACGAAGACCGCCGGATCTGCACCTCTCGTCTCACGTGCATGCTGCGCGAGGCTCCGCCCGGAAGCTAGGGGCTTTAGAGGTAGAGGCCACGGCCCGCTTGCGTCAGATCCTCATGGGGCTGAGGGATCCACAGCTGGCTCGCCAGACTCACGCAGAACGACACGTGCAACGTCGATCATGGACATGCGTCGATCCATTGCAGCTTTTCGGAGCCACTGAAACGCTGCAGGTTCGTCGAGACCGTACTGCTTTTGCAGAATGCCCTTGGCTCGCTCAATCGTCTTACGGGCTTTGAGTTCATCTGCGAGCTCACCCAACTCGGCTGTGAGCGACATCTTCTCGGCGAACCTCGCGCGGGCAAGTTCCACCGCGGGTCGGAGATCACTGGGGTTCACCGGCTTAACGAGAAAGGACATCACGCCTGCGCGCGTCGCGCGTTCGACCATTTCTGGCTGGCTGAACGCCGTCAGCATCACGATCGCGGTCTTACCGCTACTCATGATTTGCTCGGCGGCGCTAAGACCGTCAAGTTGGGGCATCTTGATGTCCAGAATCGCAACGTCTGGCTCCAACTGGGAGACGAGTCGTACAGCCGTCGCCCCATCTCCGGCGGTACCTACGACGTCGTACCCCAGTTCTGTCAACATCTCGACGAAGTCGATTCGAATCAAAGACTCGTCTTCGGCGACGACGATTCGGGTAGCTGGGCTCACCTGATTAACCTAGCGAAATTCCTACGAATCCTTCTGCACTGCAGTGGAGTCTTCGGTCGAGGGCTCCTCTTCAGGTGGGGATGGATGATGCGCTTCGTTGTGGCCTTCCGTGTCACTCGGACCGCCCATTCTGGGTTCGTACAGCAACTCAGTGTCGGCGATTCTCTTTTCTTTTACGAGTCCTTCCGTGCCAACCGCTTGATACGCGGTCGTCGTGCGCTCGGCACGGGAGCGGCCAAGGAAGGCCACAGCCCAGTGCCCAAGGGTTGTCACCCTCTTCTGAAAGCCGACCAGGTACATAATGTGGATAAACAGCCACGCCAGCCAGGCAATGAACCCGGTGAGTTCGACCTTGCCGACTTTTGCGACTGCCCGGAACCGCGAGATGGTCGCCATACTGCCTTTATCGAAGTACTTAAATGGTGGCGCATCAAGATCGCCTTCGAGTCGCCGCTTGATCTGCGATGCGGCGTACTTTCCCCCCTGCATGGCCACCTGCGCGACACCTGGGTACCCGTTAAGCGAGGACATATCACCCACGACGAAAACCTCCTCGTGGCCGGGCAACGTCGTATTCGGTAGGGTCGCAATGCGGCCGCTTCGGTCGATCTCAGCACCCGTTTGCTCTCCGAGTTGTTGAGCCAGCGGTGAGGCAGCAACGCCTGCCGCCCAAAACTTTACTCGGGATTCGATGCGTTCCTTGTTCCCATCTTTGTCAGTAAACTCAACCGTTTCGCCGTCCATATCCGTGACCATCTCGCCCAGCCGGACCTCGATGCCGAGCTTCTCCAGGGCACTTTTAGATTTCTCGCCGAGTTTCTCGCCAAATGCCGCTAGCACCTGATCTCCACCATCTGCCAAGATGACTCTGGCATTCGCCGGATCGATACGGCGAAACTCATTGCGTAGGGATCTGTCGGCTAGTTCGCGGATTTGCCCCGCCATCTCTACTCCGGTTGCTCCCGCCCCAACAACCACGAACGTCATCCACGGGTCGATGTCCGGGTGGGTGCCAAGTACTTCCGCGATCTCGAAGGCGTTATAGATCCGACTGCGCATTTCCATCGCGTCATCAATGGACTTCAGGCCAGGTGCAAACTCTTCGAACTGATCATTGCCGAAGTACGACTGGCCGGCACCTGCGGACACGATGAGGGAGTCATAGGGCGTGACGGTGACGAGATCGCCGATGTGGTGGGTAACGGTCCTAGCCGCTACGTCAACTTTCGTCACTTCCCCAAGGAGCACTTCCGCGTTCTTCTGGCGCATAAGCACCTCCCGCGTGGGCGGTGCAATCACGCCTTGGGAAAGAATGCCGGTGGCAACCTGATAGAGCAGCGGCTGGAACAGGTGATATCCGGTGCGGTCGATGATTGTTACTTCCACTGGAGCCTTCTTGAGGCGTTTTGCCGCAAACAGGCCCCCGAAACCTGAGCCGATCACAACGACACGATGTAGGCGCTCTAAGTCTGCGGTCATCGGCCCATTGTGGCGGGTCAATCTAGGGATTGCCCAGCAAGTGCCAGGTACCACGAAATGACTCCCCAAACTCACCAGCCAACATGGTGCGCCGATTTCTTTCCGGGAGTCGAGTTTTGCTAGCTCCGCGTCTACTTCGGGAGTCATAATCTAGAGCAAGTTGATGGTGGCCCTATGCGATGGGAAGGGTGTCCGAGCGCAGATGGCGGACGGCAGGTTCAGTTTGGTTGTGGACTTTGTCGATGAAGGTGGTAGAAGGAGCCTCACATGGCGTATGCGACTGCTCTCGTATTGTTCTTCAGCCTGGCTGGAGCGTCGGTGATCCCGGCGGTTCCCGCCCAAGCTAATACACCGGTGAGATCTGCTGGAGTAAGCGTGCTGACTAAATCAGGTGGACGAGTCGCAACGCAGATACGGTCTTGGTCGACCAAAACCAAAGTCGTGAAATCGGGGCGTGTAATCAGAGACCGGGTCCGAATCCGCTCTGGTTCTGGTTACGTTAAGCGTAGAGTAGTTCTATCGATGAAACAGCGTGGCACACGCTGGCGTGATGCCGACTCGCGGAAGCTGAAGACGACGAAGCGTGGTCGGTTAAAAGTTTCGCTTAGACCACCCGGACCCGGAAATTGGGTCGTGCGGCTGAAAGTCCCGGGAACTAGCACGTATCGAAGTGGCAGGACAGCCCACCGCAAGATTTCGGTTGTGAGACAGAGCGTCGAGCAGCCGAACCTTCCAACGCCCAGTCCCTCACCCAGGCCAACCAGTTCAGGGGTGCCCGACTTCTGCGCGGCAAGCTGGAACCACATCGCTGACAATCGAGTCACGGATCAGCGGCTGAACGAGATATCCGGTCTCACCGCGAGCGTCACCCACCAGGGTGTTTTGTGGGTTCACAATGACAGTGGCGATGCTCCATCGCTGTACGCAATAAACACCTCAGGGGCATTAGTGCGGACAGTTCTGCTCAGGAGCGCCACCGCGCGCGATTGGGAGGACATTGCCCGTGGCCCAGGCCCCGTACCGGGTGTGACCTATCTCTACGCCGCTGACATTGGTGATAACAGACAGGAGCGTGCGAGCATCGTCATCTACCGCGTGCCGGAACCTGATCCCCATAGTGCTGATGGTTCAGTCTCGGAATACGACGTCCTATCGCTCACCTATCCAGATGGACCGCACAACGCTGAGACTCTGCTCGTTGACCCACTCCGTGGCGACCTGGTGATCGTCACTAAGACCTCCGGCAGGTCGGCCCGTTTGTACAGTTTGTCGGCGCTTCCCGCCGGAGATCACACGGCTGTTTTGGATACTCGGGGTGACCTGGACGCAGGGGGAATCGCTACCGGCGGGGATGTCAATGCAGACGGTCGAACGGTAGCTATCCGTACTTACAGTGGGGTCCGCGGCTGGGACCGGGATCCATCTGAGCCGCTGTGGTCGGCTCTGGCAGAAGATGGGTGCCAATTGACCAGTGCCGTAGAGGCCCAGGGCGAAGCACTCGGATTCTCAGGCGATGGTCTCGGCTACGTCACGATAAGCGAAGGATCTCGACCGCACATCAACCGATTCCAATTGGTTGATTAGGGCAGAGCGGACAGGTAATGGATAGACGAGGGCGAGAGCTCGTGAGAACTCGGTGGGTGAAAGTCGGCGAGGCCACGTTGAGAACGATCGCTTCGGGGTGGAACGCCGCCTTGAGTCCATCATCGTCACGAGATCTGAATGCCTTCGAGTAGGCGGAGAAGACGCGTCCGAATCGCGAGTCCGCACCTTCCTGAGATTCGTAATGGTCCGAATGGCTCACGAGTGATTCTCCCTTCTTCATCAGTGAGAGAGCGTGAGGGCGGTCGCGCGCGTATGAGGAAACTGCACGGCGCGCTCCCAAATATTGCGAGCCCCTTCGCTCGTTTGAGGGTGCCGTCCGGCATTGTCGTGTTGCCGAAGAACGCGTCGGTTACGTCGGGCACGTGGAGCCGTGACCCTTGCTGCCATCTGGCCAGCGAGTGTTGCCGTTGCAGATAGCGCGGTTCAGGTTGGCGTCGCTCAGGTTGGCGCCGGTCAGGTCGGCGCGGCGCAGGTTGGCGTCGCTCAGGTCCTGGCCGGACAGGTTGGCGTCGCTCAGGTCGGCGCCGAACAGGTCGGCGCGGCGCAGGTTGGCGTCGCTCAGGTCCTGCCCGGACAGGTCGGCGTCGCGCAGGTTGGTGTCGCTCAGGTTGGCGCCGGTCAGGTCGGCGCCCGTCAGGTCGGCGCCTGTCAGGTCGGCGCCGGTCAGGTCGGCGCCGGTCAGGTTGGCGCCGGTCAGGTGGGCGCCGGTCAGGTCGGCGTCCCACAGGACGGCGCCGCTCAGGTTGGCGCCGCTCAGGTCGCAGTCCTCCCAGTCAACGCTCGGCACTGCCTGCGCACCGGCATCTGATGGGTTGGGGCATCGGCTGCTGACTGCTGCTTCAGGTTCGGGTTGGACATCCTGGCCAGAGTCAGAAGAGCCGCAGGCGCCCAACACACCCACCACCAAGGCAAGAGCAGACAGGAACAGCAGAGGGCTCAAACGCCCTCTCGA
>JBLHZE010000092.1:0-8029 GCA_047631015.1 Actinomycetes bacterium | reverse complement strand
GACTGCCTTGCGGATTCTTTCGGCTGTTGCTTCTGCTCGCTCGGGCGTGCTGCGGTCGTCGGCGAGGCGCTTGGCCGCGAGGTCGATCTCGGTGACAAGCTCCCCGTATTTGCGGGCGAAGAACTCTAGGCCTTCTTGCGGATCTCCTGCGGCCCACTGTCCCACCTCACGCTGGGAACCATCGGGCAGACGTAAGAAGATTGTGCCATCGGGACCCACCTCCCCGAAGCTCGTCGCCGGAGCCGCAGTTCTCACAACGCCGGTCACTGTTCCCGGCGTCGGAGTCGGTTTCTTCGGTGTCTGTGCAGGTGCTGGGGTCTGCGTTTCGGGCTCGTCAGCACCAGATGGTGACTCGGCCGACTCCTGCGAATCGTCGGTAGTGGTCATGATCCATTCCTTACGGTTGCGGTGTTGATAACGAGGGATTGAGCCGGTGGCCCGTCGGCAGGATTCTGGCTGCCTTCAGCGACACCGTTCGCGGCGATGTACTCCACGACATTAAGCCCACTGGTGACTCTTCCGAACATGTTGTACTCCGCGCCGAGTGCGGTGTCCTTGTACACAATAAAGAACTGACTTCCGCTTGGCCCTTGGGCACTCGCAGCAATGGCGACCGAGCCAGCGGGGTAGAGGGCGCCGCCGGTCGTCGGATCGGGTCGCGGAAGAGCCTCCCGAGGGACCGATAGACCGGCATCGCCTTGCCCATCTGGGTTCGCTGCGCCGCACTGCACGACGAAGATACCTTGAGTGGTCAGTCGGCTGCACGTATTGCCGTTGTACCAGCCGTCGTTAGCTAGGAAGGCGATCGCGTTCGTAGTGACCGGTGCGGACGTGGTCTCCAGTGCGATATCGATGGGTCCGCAGTTGGTGTCGAGTACGAGGACAGCTCCGGGCTTGAGTCCCTGCTCAGGCGCCTGTGTGTAGGTCGTGCTGTTGGCTGTTCCGCTCTCTTCTGTGCACGACACGTCTGACGGCGTGGGAACTGGTGCCGGTGGGGCACTCACGGTGGTATTCGCGAGCTGCTCCTCGGCGGTCTCAGCCGAGGGTTCGGGCCAGAAAGCGATGGCGAGGACGACGATCACGATCGTGGCTACGACACCAATAGCGATGAGGCTATTACGCCGCTGGCGCTCGGCCTGGGCAGACCGGCGCTTGTGTTGACGGTGATGTTTGTCCCGTGCAACCTGCTTTGCCCGCTTTTGACCGGCCATAACGTGTTGTTCCTTTTCGCTGTCGATTGCAAAACTACTCTCGCGGGAGTGTAGGTGGCGCGGGGGTGGTGGGGTTGCCGATACCCTCATGTGGTGCTGATTATGGGATTCCCGGCTGGACCGTGGGCAACGAACTGCTTCGTCGTGTCGGCCGGCCCCGGCCATGAGTGCTTTATTATAGATCCAGGCAAAGATGCGGCGTCTGGGATAGACGACGTCATCGCCGAACACAATCTCAAACCCGTCGCGGTGGTTCTGACTCATGGGCATCTTGATCACATGTGGTCAGTGGTGCCAGTCTGCGGCGCGCGGGATATCCCGGCGTACATCCACCCAGGTGACCGAGCGCTGCTCGCGGACCCGATGGCTGGCATCTCGGGTGAGACTCGGCTTGCCTTTGAGTCGATGACGAAGGGGAGTATGACATTCAGCGAGCCGGATGAAGTCCTCGAGCTCACTGATCATCAGAGCCTTGAGTTAGCGGGCATTCCGCTAACCGTTGACCACGCACCCGGTCACACCCCGGGCTCGGTTGCCTTCCGCTCGCCTGCAGGCGGCGATTACCCCCAAATTATGTTCAGTGGCGACTTGTTATTCCAGGGCTCGATCGGCCGGACTGATCTCCCGGGCGGAGACACCGAGGCCATGTTTCGCTCGCTAGCCCGTGTGGTTCTCCCACTCGATGATTCGACTGCGGTGTTGCCGGGGCACGGTGAGGCAACAACAATCGGCGCTGAACGGGTGTCGAACCCGTATCTGCGTCAGATCGCTAATTCTGACGGAAATCCCGGCGCTCCAACGCGGGGGCTATAGCTCGATGGGTCAGAAGTTCCAGGCACCTAAAGGTGTCGCCGAATACACACCTCCCGATTCCACTGAGTTCCTTGCAGTGCGCGATGCGCTGGCCGGGGCTGCCCAGCGCGCTGGATACGTCTATCTCGAGCTTCCAATTTTCGAGGACACAGGCCTTTACGTTCGTGGGGTCGGGGAATCTACCGATGTCGTG
Source organism: Actinomycetes bacterium (assembly GCA_047631015.1). Taxonomy (GTDB): domain Bacteria; phylum Actinomycetota; class Actinomycetes; order S36-B12; family UBA10799; genus UBA10799. The sequence continues at coordinate 5,812 of JBLHZE010000092.1, read as the reverse complement.
AGCAAGGAGATGTATACCTTCGATGATCGTGGTGGCCGCTCCCTGACGCTGCGGCCTGAGGGTACGGCCGGGGTGGTGAGGTCTGTGATCGAACACAACCTTGACCGGTCCGGCCTCCCGGTGAAGCTTTGGTACGCCGGACCCTTCTTCCGAGCCGAACGACCTCAAAGGGGGCGCTACCGCCAGTTCAACCAAGTAGGCCTTGAGGCGCTCGGTTCTGATGACCCGGCTCTAGACGCAGAAGTGATCGCCGTTGCTGTCGAAGGCTTCGCGTCCCTCGGGTTGACGGGATTCCGGCTTTTACTCAACTCCCTCGGGGACAGCGACTCGCGAATGGAGTATCGCGAGGTACTCACGGCGTTCCTATCCACACTCGAATTGGACGAAGCGACCCAATTGCGGGCGCAGCAAAACCCACTGCGGGTGCTAGACGACAAGCGAGCCTCCGTGCAGGCCCAGCTCGTGGATGCCCCCTTGATGGTGGATGTGCTCTCGGAGCAGTCTCGTGAACACCACGATGCCGTTCGGGAGTACCTGCGCGAACTCGAGATCGTCTGGGAGGACGCACCTCGGCTGGTTCGAGGACTGGACTACTACACCCGGACAACATTCGAGTTCGTACATGACGGTCTCGGCGCCCAGTCCGCCATTGGCGGTGGAGGCCGATATGACGGCCTTATGGCCAATCTCGGTGGTCAGGAATTGCCGGGTATCGGCTTTGGTCTGGGGGTAGATAGAACGCTACTGGCGTGCCGGGCTGAAGGAGTTGACGTCGGCCGAGAAAGTCATTGCGATGTGTTCCTCGTTCCGATCGGCGATCTGGCCAAGACGCGCCTGATGACGGCGGCAGCAGGGCTGCGCGCCGCTGGGATCCGAACCGACTTCGCGTTTGATGACCGGTCGTTGAAGGGTTCGATGAGGGCCGCCGACCGGTCAGGTGCGAAGCTAGTTGCCATCGTTGGTGATGCCGAGGTCGATTCCGACACCGTGAATCTCAAGAACCTCGCGACAAGTGATCAAGTCAGTGTCCCCACCGGGGATTTGGTGCAGCAAGTACAGGAGATGCTCAACACATGATGCGAAGCCATGGCGCCGGGGACCTACGACTCGCCGATGCTGGAACAAATGTCACGCTCGCCGGATGGGTGTCTCGTCGTCGCGATCATGGTGGAGTCGCGTTCATCGACGTGCGCGATCACTCTGGGACCTCGCAGGTTGTCATCCGCGACGAGGACGATGTTGCTCATTCGTTGCGCCCAGAGTCCTGCGTGCAGATCGTTGGAACCGTGCAGGTTCGCCCAGAGGGTAACGAGAATCCTGAGCTGGCCACCGGCGCCATCGAGCTCATGGCTGACGAGGTGACGGTCCTATCCGAAGCTGCGCCACTGCCGTTCGGGGTCGATGAGTACACCGAGGTTGGTGAGGAAGCACGCCTCAAATGGCGCTATCTGGATCTACGGCGTCCCGGACCTGCCAAAGCTCTGCGGATGCGCAGCGACGTGAACCGCATCGCCCGTGAGGTCCTGCATTTGGAAGGCTTCGTGGAGGTCGAGACTCCAACTCTGACCCGCTCGACGCCCGAGGGTGCACGCGACTTCCTGGTGCCCGCTCGGCTGCGTCCGGGTTCCTGGTACGCCCTGCCACAATCGCCGCAGCTGTTTAAGCAGCTACTGATGGTCGCTGGTTTCGAAAAGTACTTCCAGATTGCGCGTTGCTACCGCGATGAAGACTTCCGAGCCGACAGGCAACCGGAGTTCACGCAACTCGATATCGAGATGAGCTTCGTCGATCAAGACGACGTCATCGCGGTTAGCGAGTCCGTTATTCGCTCGCTGTGGGCCCAGACTGTCGGCTACGAGATTCCGCAAATCCTGCGAATGACCTATGCCGATTCGATGCGTCGGTTCGGTTCCGACAAACCGGACCTGCGCTTTGGGTTAGAGCTTATTGAGCTGACCCACTACTTCGCGAATACACCATTCCGAGTATTCCAAGCTGATTACGTTGGCGCAGTTGTGATGCCGGGGGGTGCTGCCCAGCCTCGGCGGACATTTGATGCCTGGCAGGAATGGGCCAAACAGCGCGGTGCTCGCGGCCTGGCCTACGTCATCTTCAACGAGGACGGGGAACTCACTGGTCCCGTCGCCAAGAACCTTTCCGACGACGAACGCAGCGGGCTAGCTGCCGCAACGGGTGCCCAAGCTGGAGACTGTGTATTCTTCGCCGCCGGCTCATCCGCAAGTGCGCGGGCACTGCTCGGTGCGGCCCGCGTTGAGGTCGCGGAGCGTCTCGACATGATCGATCACAGCGAATGGTCCTTCGTGTGGATTGTCGATGCTCCGATGTTCGAGCCGGTTGAGTTACCGGGTGGCGCGTCCGGATGGACGGCGGTCCACCATCCGTTCACGAGTCCGAACTCGGACTGGATCGATTCGTTCGAGTCTGCGCCATCCCAGGCCCTCGCTTGGGCCTACGACCTCGTGTGTAACGGGAATGAGATCGGGGGCGGATCGATCCGTATTCATCGCGGGGACATCCAAGAGCGGGTCTTTAATATCCTCGGGATGAGCGACGAGGAAGCCAACGAGAAGTTCGGTTTCCTGCTGGAGGCATTCAACTACGGACCGCCGCCGCATGGTGGCGTGGCGTTCGGTTGGGATCGGATCTGCATGTTGCTGGCCGGTGCTCCTTCGCTACGCGATGTCATTGCCTTCCCCAAGACTGGGGGCGGGTTCGACCCGTTGACGGCGGCACCCGCTCCGATCACACCCGAGCAACGTAAGGAAGCGGGAATCGACGCCAAACCCCCAAGTCCCGACGACGCGGGCTAGCACCGGTGCGCCGATGACTGAGCCGAATCTGTTTTCTGCCGGATCTGACTCACGTCGGCCGGCAGCGCCACTGGCCGTTCGAATGCGGCCGGTCGATCTATCGGAAGTTGTGGGTCAGCAGAAAGTTCTCGGACCACAATCACCACTCGGCCGAATGCTTAGGCCAGGGGAGGGCCCGGTTACGAGGTCTTCTCTGGTGTTGTGGGGCCCACCAGGTACCGGAAAGACAACTCTGGCCAACCTCGTCGCGTCGGCTACGGGCGATCGATTCGTCGAACTCTCAGCGGTGACAGCCGGCGTTAAGGATGTCCGTGGGGTTATCGAGGCGGCGAAACGTGAACTCGAAATGTCGGGTCGCGGGACGGTGCTCTTCGTCGATGAAGTCCATCGCTTCAGTAAGAACCAACAAGATGCGCTTCTCCCGTCTGTCGAGAACGGCTGGGTGACGTTGGTAGCAGCCACGACTGAGAACCCGTCCTTTTCAGTAATTGCGCCGTTGCTCTCGCGCAGCCTGCTCGTGCCGCTCGAGCCGGTATCAGCGGAGGACACCCGGACGGTCATTGTCCGGGCCGTGAGCGACGACCGAGGCCTCGCTAGCAGAGTGACGCTGGATCCGGAGGCACTCGATCAGATTGTTCGAGTTAGCGGCGGAGATGTTCGGCGCGCACTGACCGTCCTTGAGGCGGCGGCCGGAGCCAAGGCCGATGGCGATGCTGTTGAGGTTGCCGATATTGAACAAGCCGTTGCCCACGCCGTTCCCCGATACGACCGGGATGGTGATCAGCACTACGACGTCACGAGCGCCCTGATTAAGAGTGTGCGAGGTAGCGATGTGGATGCGGCCCTGCACTATCTGGCCCGAATGGTCGTTGCGGGGGAGGACCCGCGGTTCATCGCTCGACGACTCGTAATCCTCGCGAGCGAGGACATTGGGATGGCCGATCCCACAGCGCTACAAACAGCTGTGGGGGCTATGCAGGCGGTATCGTTTATCGGTTTACCCGAAGCGCGGATCACCCTCGCCCAAGCCGTCATCCATCTGAGCCTGGCACCAAAGTCGAACCGTGCCTACGCCGCGATCGGCGCCGCGATTGCCGACGTGGAGGCCGGTCGGATCGGAGTTGTTCCCGCGCCACTGCGTGATGGCTCCGCGGCCGCGTCACGAGCGACAGGGGCTGGCCAGGGTTATGAGTACCCGCACGATCGAGCAACGGGCATCGTCGCTTTTCAGTACGCACCGGATGCGGTCGCACACTCCCGCTACTACCTGCCGAGTAGTCACGGCGCTGAGAAGCGTTGGGGTGAAATGGCGAACAATATTCGAAACGCCCTTGGTCGAGACTGACTCGCTGCGTTACAGTCAGACGAGAGATGCGGCGCGGGCCGACACCTACCGCCGCTAATCACACGAACAGTCGAGAGTCGTCAAGCAAAATTAGCCAGATCTTCACACCGGGGATCGTTTGATGTTGGTCTGGCGTGGGGGGAATGACATACATGAGTCGCACATTTTGGGTTGTGGTCGGAGCCGCCGGCGGTATCTATGCATACCGACGCGGGCAGCGCGCAGTAACTGATGCGAAGGAGCGCGGATTCGTCGGTAACGTTCAGGTTGCCACCGACACTGTCGCTTCGGTCGCTCAAGGTGCAAGTAAACTTGTCTCGTTAGCGTCCGGGCAGCACCGCCCCGTCGTGGTCGAGTATGAATCCCTGTCACAGCTCCCATCCAATGTCCGGGTCACCCCGGTCCGCCGAACTTCCTGGACCAAACAGCGGGTGAGTGTACCGAGCACTGCGATGCGTCTTGATGCACTGAGGTCAGCGCCACCCGTTGACGTGCGTGAGGCACCCGGGCGTCGGGCCGCGAACAGTCACGCAGGATAACTGCGCTCCCTCGCGCGATCGGTTCCACTCAAGAGTTCTTTGTCGTGCCGTCGAGTACCCTCTAAGCCTGGTAGTTCTCACTTTCCAAGCGATTCGAGGCATAGATGGATTCCGCCGAAATCAGGCGTCGGTTTCTCGCGTTCTTTTCCGCGCGCGGACACACCGTGGTTCCGAGCGCATCGCTGCTGCTTGACGACCCGACATTGCTCTTTGTCAACGCCGGTATGGTCCCTTTCAAACCGTACTTTCTTGGCGAGTCCGTTCCGGAGTACTCACGAGCCGTGAGTGTCCAGAAGTGCGTGCGAACTCTCGATATCGAAGAGGTCGGAAAGACGACTCGTCACGCATCGTTTTTCCAGATGTGCGGGAACTTCGCTTTCGGTGACTACTTCAAAGCCACCGCGATTCCGTTGGCCTGGGAACTACTGACCACCCCTATCGATGGTGGAGGCTTTGGCTTTGCCAAGGACCGACTCTGGGCAACTGTTTATGAAGAGGATGACGAATCAAAAGAGCTCTGGCTCGATCTAACCGATATCGACCCGAAGCACATTCAGCGGCGCGACAAGAACGACAACTTTTGGTCGATGGGTGTTCCCGGACCCTGTGGGCCATGTAGCGAGATCTACTACGACAGAGGGCCAGCGTACGGGGAAGAAGGCGGTCCGATCGTCGACGAGGATCGATACTTGGAGATATGGAATCTCGTCTTCATGCAGTTTGAGCGAGGGGTAGGAGAAGGGAAAGCAGACTTCCCGATCCTTGGTGAGCTCCCTGCCAAGAACATCGATACTGGCGCCGGCCTAGAGCGGATCGCGGCATTGCTGCAGGGCGTCGACAATATCTACGAGATCGATACGACTAAGGATGTTCTGGACCGTGCGACCGAGATCACCGGGAAGCACTACGGTGCGACCGAGAAGGACGACGTGGCGTTACGCGTTGTCGCCGACCACAGCCGCACGTGCGTCTTCATGATTGCCGACGGGGTCTCACCTGGAAATGAGGGTCGAGGCTATGTGCTGCGCCGTCTCACTCGCCGGGTTATCAGCAAGATGCGTTCGCTGGATGCCACCGAGCCGGTGATGGCTGACCTC
>JBLHZE010000091.1:0-8034 GCA_047631015.1 Actinomycetes bacterium | reverse complement strand
GAGGCGTTTGGGCGCATCCAGGAAGTCCAGCGCTGACCGTGATGGAGGCGTATCGACGACGATGAGATCCCACCGACCGTTTTCTTGAGCGGATTGGCGCAGCTGCCCGAGCTTTTCCATAGCCATGTACTCCTGGGTGCCGGCAAAAGAGCTCGATAGGGCTTGGTAAAACGGGTTGTCCAGGATGGCTTGGGCGCGATCTGGTTCGGCAGATGAGATGACAATCTCATCGAAGGTCCGCTTCATATCGAGCATCATTGCGTCAAGTGACCCGTCGCCTTTTGCATCGATCCCGACGACTTGGCGGGGCGTATTGTCCAGCTCGGTGAGGCCCATAGACTGAGCCAGCCGACGGGCCGGATCGATCGTTAGTACGCAGACTTTCCGCCCTCGTTCAGCTGCCCGAAGTGCCAAGGCGGCAGCAGTCGTGGTCTTTCCGACCCCACCTGAACCGCAGCAGACGATCACGTTGACACCGGGGTTATCGATGAGGGCGTCGGTATCCAGAATCGGGCACGAGTCCGGCAGGGCAGCCATTGCGGCTGGAGATGTGCGCTTCTTGGAGTTCGCCATCACGCTGCGCCCTGCTGACGAAGTAAGCGCGCAAGTGCGTACAAGGCACCGAGGTCGATTCCACCATTCATCTCAGGTAGCTCATAGATTGGTTGATCAGTTGCGCTCAAACGGTGACGTTCTGTTTGCTCAAGCGCTACCCGCTGCGCATGCTCGTTTGCTTCGGTCATCAGTGCAGTGGCCACCCTTTCAGTGCTCAGGCGCGAGGGTAGAGCTGCAGCCTTCACTCCACTTTGTACATCCGCGATATCCAGAGTCCCGGTGAGTGCCTGCTCTTGTTCGGTAGGACTCAGCCGCGGTTCCCGCATCATATTGACGATCACGCCGCCGCAGGGCAGGTTGTCCTCCCTCAGGTTTTCGATCCCGTCCAGGGTCTCCTGCACTGGCATCTCCTCGAGCAGGGTGACGAGGTGGACAGCAGTGCGCTTTGAGGCAATAACGCCCATGACCGAGTCAGACTGGGACTTGATCGGCCCTACCTTGGCTAAGCCACCGACCTCACTGGTCACATTGAGGAAGCGGGTAATACGGCCCGTCGGGGGAGCATCCATCACGATGGCGTCATAGCGTGGCTCGCCGCTGCGCTCGCCGCGCTTCACTGCCTCGATGGCCTTACCGGTCAGCAGAACATCGCGAAGACCCGGAGCAATAGTTGTCGCGAAATCGATGGCACCGATCTTGCGCAGGACTGTGCCGGCGTGCTTGATGTTGTAGAACAGCTCAAGGTATTCCAGCAGCGCGGCCTCGGTATCCACGGCAAGGGCGAACACTTCCCCACCGTCGGGGGCAACAGCGACGAGTCGCTCCTCATATGGCAGCGGGGCCGTGTCGAAGAGTTGCGCAATCCCCTGCCGTCCCTCAACCTCCATGAGCAGAACGCGCCTACCGCCCGAGGCCAGAGCGAGGGCGAGGGCACCGGCAACAGTGGTCTTACCCGTGCCGCCTTTTCCAGAAATCACGTGGAGGCGCACGGCAGGCCAATCACCGCGAGGCGGTTTTCCGGGGGGCGACGTCGACGTACTCGCGGAAGGCACAGCCAATAGCGTAACCACCCAGGAACACCGTAAGCAGACTGCGACGCGAAGATGTGACCCAGCCGGGCTTAGAGTCTGCTGTTATGACCACTTGGGAGTACCTCACGGCACCGCTGCTCATTCACAACACCAAAGCCATTTTGGATAACTTTGGTCGCGATGGGTGGGAGTTGGTGCAGATCGTTCCCGGCCCCAGTGCCGAGAACCTCGTTGCCTACTTTAAACGCCCCTCGGCATAGGAAGAGCGATGCCGACCGTCGCGGAACGTCTGGCGGCTATCGGCCGGGAGCTACCGCTGCCAGCCGTACCGTTGGCTGGGTACGTACCTGCGGTTCGCAGCGGTGCGTTGATTTTCACCGCCGGGCAGCTGCCGCTCGTCAACGGTACGTTGTTGGCTCGGGGTTTGGTGGTCGACAATGCCGACGAGACAGTGATGGTTGGTGGGGCTGCTGATCAAGAATTCGTCGATATCGAGCTGGCGTGTGAGTGTGCTGCCATTGCCGCCCTCAACGCAATCGCCGCCATAGGTACGGCTCTAGAAGACCTGGACCGGATCACTCGAATCGTCAAGGTCGTTGGGTATGTCGCCGGGGTAGCGGGGTTCACCTCTCACCCGCGGGTCATCAATGGCGCCAGCGAGTTAATCGCCGATGTGTGGGGCGGTGCGGGGGCGCATGCCCGGTCTGCCGTGGGAGTAGCGAGCCTCCCGCTGGGCTCACCCGTGGAACTTGAGCTTGTCGTCGAGGTGGCTGAGTAGATGTCCGAAGAGGTCCCGTTGCGGATGCCTGAGCATTTGATCGCTCGGGCGAAATCGCTGGTCGGGGCCGATCCGGTTTGGGGGTCAGCCGGAGCCGATTGGCAGCCTCCGCCGCTTCGACATGCCGCCACGATTGTGTTGGTGCGCGATTACGGAAATGGGCCAGAAGTCTATTTGCAGCGACGGGTACCCACGATGGCATTCGCTGCCGGGATGTTTGTCTTCCCCGGTGGCGCCGTCGACCCGATCGACATTACGCGGGCCAAGGCCTGGGTCACTGCCCAGCAGACTGCAGAGTCGGCAGATGGGCTCCCGGAGTTCGCTCGACGACCTGCCGATGTCATCGGGGAGGACACGTTGGCTGCTCGATTTGCCGCAGTTCGGGAGGTCTCCGAAGAGGCTGGCGTCGATCTCGGGGACGAGGTGGCGCTGAGTATGGCCTACATCGCTCATTGGGCGACCCCGGCTGTTGAGGACCGCCGATACGACACCCGCTTCTACGCCGTGGCAATCACGAGCTCGCAGCACACCTCGCAAACGTCGGGGGAGTCTGACCAGCACGTCTGGATTTCGCCCAAGGACGCGTTGGAACAGTACGGCCGCGGTGAGCTCTTAATGCTCCCACCGACGGTTGCCGTGCTCGGGGCATTTAGCACCGCGGTCGATCAGAAGCCAGGATGGGGTTGCCAGGACGTGATCGAGTTGTTGGCTCGCGAGCCGATCGTGCCGTTAATGCCCCACCCGGTCGCTGACCCCGATCAGGACGGCGGCCTCGGTTGGAACTTGGTCGATGTCAGAACCGAGCACCAGGTCGCCCCGAGCGGATTCCCGCCAGCAGGTTCTGAAGCCGGTGGAATCCACACCAGTCTGGTTAACCGCGACGGGCGGTCATCGTGACGGGCATGATCGGTCTACCTGGATCGGCGGGTCCATGGTCAGGCGGCGTCGTGACCGAGATCGCGACCTGCGTGTTGGCACCGAACCCGTCACCGATGACCCTGGATGGCACCAATACCTGGATTATTGGTGAACCCGGATCGGGCTCGGTGAGTGTGATTGATCCGGGCCCCAAAGAGGACGTTCATTGGGATGCGGTGGCCGCGGTTGTCGCTCAACGGGATGCTCGGATTGACAGCATCCTGCTCACCCATGGACATGCGGATCACAGTGCAGGTGCCGTGCTTTTTGCGCAGCGGGCCGGGTGCGGTGTGCAAGCACTCGATCCCCGGCACCAACTCGGGGACGAGGGGCTGGCCGCTGGCGACGTTGTTGACCTTGGCGGTGTCGACGTGCATGTTGTCCCCACTCCCGGGCACACGTCAGATTCGCTGTCTTTCGTCATTCCCGAGGACCAGTCGCTGCTGACCGGCGACACCGTTCTGGGACGGGGAACAACCCTTGTGGCCCACCCGGATGGCCAGCTGAGTGAGTACCTCGATTCCCTGGCCGTGCTGCGCGAGCTTGTGGACGAGGTCGGAATCGATCGTATCTTGCCCGGTCACGGCCCGACTCTCAATAACCCCGGCGAGGCCATCGATGCGTATCGTGAGCATCGGCACGAACGCCTCGCACAAGTCAGGGAAGCGGTCGAGTGGCTAACCGAAGAGTTTGCGGCAGCGCACCCATCCGCTGATGGGGCGGAGGGCCGTTTGCCGACAGAGTATGAGCTAGCAACTCGGATCGTCGCGCGGGTTTATGCCGACGTTCCAAAGAGTGTGTGGCCGGCCGCTTTGCTCAGTGTTCGTGCCCAGCTCAGCTATTTAGGGCAATAGTCCGCAACGCGCGATTTGGCGGCTGAGTGCGGTACCGCTACTTGGAGCGGCGGTCTAGGCGCTCAGGATCAATCAAGACAACTGAGCGTGACTCAAGTCTGATCCAACCGCGAGCTGCAAAGTCTGCCAAAGCCTTGTTGACGGTCTCCCGCGAGGCGCCCACGAGTTGAGCGAGCTCCTCTTGGGTCATGTCATGGGTGACATGGACTCCGTCGGGTAGTGGGCGTCCGAACTTGTCGCCAAGGTCGAGCAGAGTCTTGGCAACCCGCCCCGGAACATCGGAGAACACAAGGTCAGCCATCTGATCATTCGTACGGCGCAGACGTTGGGCTAGGGCTTGCAGGAGGGCCTCGGCAACCTCTGGGCGACCGGTGAGCCATGGCCGAAGAGCGGCATGACCGAGCCCCATGAGCGAGGTCTCGGTGAGGGCGGTGGCCGTTGCGGTACGGGGTCCAGGATCGAAGAGCGAGAGTTCGCCCAGGAGCTCGGCCGGACCGAGGACCGCCAGCAGGCTCTCGCGTCCATCAGATGACGCGTGGCCGAGTTTCATTTTACCTTCGGTGATGACGTAAAGCCGATCGCCGCGTTCGCCCTCGTTGAAGAGGACCTGGCCTCTCCCTAGAGACAAGGTGTCCATCGATGCTTGCAACGCCGCTGCGGCTTCGGGATCAAGTGCCGCAAACATGGGTGCGCGACTTAGTACGTCTTCCACGCTCAACCTCTCGCAGTGTCTTTCGCGTATTTCAGGTATTTCACCTTTAGGTATTCCACGGTGCAGGGATACCTACCCGTCGCCCTAGAGCTACCCATGTCATGGGAAGTAGCCAATGGACTATTCCGATCGTGGGGTGCACAACCGATTGTGGGCTAGATCATCGACTCTTGCACGTCGAGGGGCGATTTTCGCCCATTTGGGCCGGATTGGGGGGCCACTGCACCAATTTGGCCCAAAGTTGCTTGTTTCGCTCAGCCCAGCTCGCGGCAAAGATATTCCGAACTTGTAGGTCTGGCCGGGGTCACCAACAAAGCGCTAAAGCGGTGCAGGTCGAGAATCGCGGCGGGGTAGCGCAGAAAAAGCGAGCTGAGGATCCGCTCGGTACCGAGCGATCATCTCCGCGGTGGCAGCATCAATCTGGCTGTGAAGGCCAGCCCGTAGTGCCGACAGCTTCCGCTCGGCAGCGATGAGGTCCGCTTCGAGCTCGCCGCCGACTGGACTCTCGATGCCGATACTGCGGCTCCACAGATGGTCAAGTCCATCGATCGGTGCAACGTCGGTCGGCTGCACGCTCAGAACGCCGAGACGCTGATTACCGCCGAGATGGCGAGTGAGGATGCGTTCCAAGCCCTCGACGGTGGCCGCTCCGCGAATAGCGCTGTCCCGGGCTAAATCCAGCCGCGCCTGAATGATTCGTCGCCAGTACGAGACCTGCGCCTCGCGTGTCGTGAGAGCTTTACGACACGACCGCAGTTGCTCCAGCGTGAGCTCGGTGAGGTCGGCAGCGGAACAGTCGCTCGGCCTGACCGCGACCGCGGAGTTCGTAGCAGTATCGATCTCCATGATCACTCCGATCCTTAGTTCGCGGTTATCGTTCATTCGTCGTCGTCGTCGTCGTCGGGGCGCGGCTGCTACTTACCTATCGGCCAAGTTGGAGCGGACTTGAACCGATTAGTTGTGAAATTAGCGGCGGCGTAGGCTGATCGGGTGGTCAAACGCTCGCTAGCTCGTGGTGTCGGAGTCGATCCGGCTTTGGACAGAGCTGTCGAAGTCGGTGCAGCACTGGACCGGACAGAGCGAGGTACCGCCTCGGAGTCGGCGCCCACCGGTGAGACCCGCACCCAGTTGGTACGACGGGCTCGAAAGATTGGCCGCGTGCTGGCCCACACCTATCCGGATGCCCACTGTGAGCTCGACTTCCAAAACCCACTGCAACTCCTTATTGCCACGATTCTGTCGGCGCAATGTACTGATGTCAGAGTCAACATGGTGACTCCTGAGCTATTTGCCCGCTACCCGGATGCGCCTGCGCTTGCGGGTGCGAATCGCGAAGAACTGGAAGGGATTATCAGGTCAACCGGGTTCTTCCGCGCGAAAGCCAATTCGCTCCTGGGAATGTCTGAAGCGCTGTGCGAACGGTATGACGGTGAGGTTCCAGGAAAACTCAAGGAGTTGGTGACTCTCCCAGGAGTCGGGCGCAAGACAGCGAATGTCGTCCTGGGCAATGCCTTCGACACACCCGGAATCACAGTCGATACGCACTTTGGGCGCCTCTCCCGCCGTTTTGGCTGGACCGATGAGACTGATCCCGTCAAAGTGGAAGCTGAAGTCGGAGAACTGTTCCCCCGTCGGGACTGGACGTCGCTATCTCATCAGATGATCGTCCATGGCCGCAGATGCTGTTTCGCGCGGCGACCCGCGTGCGGTGCGTGCCCTGTCGCGCAGTGGTGCCCATCCTTTGGAGAAGGTCCGACGGACCCAATAATTGCGGGAAAAATGATCAAGACGGGGCCCCCAGCGTGACCCTAGCTGCATGCATAGGCCGACCCGCGAGGCGCATCGTCGGAGTAGGTGCGCTCGCCGGAGTGCTCTTCGTTAGCGGATGTGCAGCCCAGGACGGATCGCAACCAGCCGGTTCGGCCTTGCCCATGATCGAGACCACCGCGCCCGCACCAGGGACCTCCGATGGGGCAGGGGCCGAACTTATCGCCGAGGCGAACGTGGCCGACTGCCCCGTCAGCGACCCCAGAATGCAACCCGTGGCCAATGGGCTGCCACAGCTGACCCTGTCCTGCCTCGGGCAAGGACCCGACGTGGATCTTGCCGGGATCCGCGGAAAGCCATATGTTGTGAATGTTTGGGCATCGTGGTGTGGCCCTTGTCGGGACGAGCTACCCCTGATGGGTGAGCTGTACCGAGCCAACCAGGACCAAGTGGGATTCCTTGGAATCGATATGGCTGATGACCAAATCGCTGCCCTCGAGATGGCCGCGACGACAAATATGTCATTCCCGTCCGTTCAGGACCCAGAATCGACGATCCGTGCCGGGCTGGCCGTCGCTGGAGTTCCGACCACTGTCTTCATGCGGGCAGACGGAACGATCGCCGGTCGGACGAATATTGTCACGAGCAAAAAGGAACTCGTCGCCTTGATCTCACAGTACTTGGAGGTGGAGATCTGATGAGCGAGACGTCGCCAGATCGGGTCGATCTACTGGTAGATCCCGGGACGATTCCACCGTGGTATCGCCCACTGTTCGACGCGATCTCTGGTGCCGATATCGAGGACATGACGCGCTTTCGGGCTCCGCGGGATGAAGTGGTTCGGCATTCTTCTGTGCTCGTCCTGTTCGGGGGTGGCCCATCGGTCCCCCTTTCCCACGAGGAGCCGGACGTCTTGCTGATTCAGCGCGCGCTAGACATGCGCTCCCATGCTGGTCAGCCGGCATTTCCCGGTGGCGCTCAGGATCCGGCGGATGCCGGACCGATAGCGACGGCACTTCGCGAAGCCCAAGAGGAGACCCTGTTGGACCCTGCGGGTGTCGTGCCGGTCGCAACGCTGCCGCAGATGTGGATTCGACCGTCGGGATTTGTTGTCACCCCCGTGCTTGCCTGGTGGAAGGAGCCGTCGCCGGTTACGGCTGGGGATCCGGCCGAAGTTGCCAGCGTTCACCGCGTTCCAATCACCGAACTCGCCAATCCGTCGAATCGGGTTCAGGTATCCCATCCCGCCGGCTACGTCGGTTCAGGGTTCGAGATCGACGATATGCTGGTGTGGGGATTTACGGGCATGTTGCTGGATCGGCTACTGGCTCTGGCCGGATGGGAACGACCGTGGCTCGTGGGCGCCCGCACGGTGGCCTTTGACGACGGATGGCGCCGCTCTGGTGTATCTGCCGCCGA
>JBLHZE010000090.1:0-8067 GCA_047631015.1 Actinomycetes bacterium | reverse complement strand
CCGATGGCGTTGTCGCGATCGCGGTGACCATTCTGGCGCTGCAACTGCGGCCACCTGCCGTGTCAGTCATCACTGACGAGACGATCCTGGCCAGCCTGAAGGTAGTTCCGTGGGTGAACTACCTGACAACCTTCCTACTAATCAGCGTCTTCTGGATGGCTCATGTTCGGATTTTCAGACGTGTTCTAGGTGCAGACACAATCCTGCTTTGGTTCAACCTCTTCTTCCTGATGTTCGTCTCGTTCTTGCCGACAGCGGCCGTTCTTCAGAATGCAAAGGAGGTCCCGGAGACAGTGGTGATCTACTGGCTGTCAATGTTCTTCACGGCGGTCTCGCTCACCGCAATCAGTGTGTACGCGACCTATGGGAAGAAGCTGGCTGTTGCTGCCGCAAGCGAAGTCGATAGTGTCGTGGTAATTATTCGATCGGTCTCGCTGGCGGGGGCGTTCCTGGGGGTCGCCGGGCTTGTCTGGGTAACTCAGGGACTCTGGTCGCCCCTGGCCGTCTACATCGTGTTGTTTATCAACGGGCGGTTCGGTCGAAGAATTGCAGTAAAAGTCGTGGCACACCGCCATCGTGATCCTGTCTCTCCAGGAGTCGCTAGCTAGCGACGGAGCAGCTTTACTTCGTCACGATGTTCGTTACTTCCACTTTGTAGAAACAACAAAACCGCAACCAATCAGTACAAAGCCAATGACGACGTTCCAGTACGACAGATCACTAAGGAACGGAGCATCGGGTGCAATGTAGTAGACAACGATCCACAGCAGGCCGAGCACAAAGAAGGTCACCATCAGTGGAGCGACCCAACGCGGGGAACCAATCTTGACCGCGTTCTTCTTCGGTGGCGGGGTGTAGGCGGTCTTCTTGCGTGAACTCGACTCGGGCATGATGCAGACTCTACCCACCTTTAGGGTGGAGGTAGTCAAAGAGGGGAACTTCTATGAGTGCGCGGATCTTGGTTGTCGACAACTACGACAGCTTCGTGTTCAACCTAGTGCAATATTTGCAGCAGCTCGGGGCACAGACGGTTGTTGTGCGCAATGACGATGTCAGCGTTGATCAAGCCCGGGAATTCGACGGGATTCTGTTGTCCCCTGGCCCGGGAACACCCGGTCAAGCCGGTATCTGTATCGACCTGGTCCACGAGCTCGGTGGAGAGGTACCAATATTGGGAGTGTGCCTCGGCCACCAGGCAATTGCGGAGGCATTCGGCGCAACCGTGAGCCGCGCGCCCGAATTGCTGCATGGTAAAACGTCTTTGGTGACCCACGACGGGACCGGGGTTTTACGTGGGATTTCGTCACCCTTCACAGCGACCAGATATCACTCGCTTGCGGTCGAGGACGACACCGTCCCAGCTGAGCTCGAGGTCACGGCCCGGACCGAATCCGGCGTGATCATGGGGCTGCGGCACCGCGAGCAATTGATTGAGGGTGTGCAGTTCCACCCGGAGTCCGTCCTCACCGAATACGGGCACCAAATGCTTGCAAATTGGCTCGTCGAATGTGGTGATCTTGCTGCTTCTGAGCGAGGAGACGGGCTTGCCCCCGTGGTCATCCGTGGCTGAGGAATCGGCGGCGGCGCAGTGGTAAGCGGGCACTTCAATATTCTGACCGTCTGCACGATGAATATCTGCCGATCCCCGGCGATGGAACTGAGACTGCGCACCGCCGCTGATCAGAAGTGCGGTCAGGGCTCTGAGAGTTTGGTCCAGATTCACAGTGCTGGTACGGATGCGATCGCCGGGACGGCGGGCTGTGAGTTGTCGCTGGCCTACGCCGGATCCGCGGAGCCGGATTTCGAATCCAGAGTGCTCACCGCGGAGCTGCTCGATGATGTGGACCTGGTGTTGATTGCCACCTGGCAGCACTCCGCCAAGATTGTGCCGCTGCAACCGCAGATCCGCTCGCGGTGCTTTCCGCTCCGGCTGGCTGCACGGCTCGCGACCCACGTCGTGGCATCTCAGGCCCTGCCGATCGCCGTGGCGAAGGCAAGCGGGGAGCAGATCGACAGTGAGACGGCCGGGCAGCTCGCGATGGTTGCGGCGCTCCCAGGAGACGCGGCCGGGCGTTTGCGTTGGCTGGTGTCGGAGATGAACGAAGCCCGCGGGATTGCCCCGCGCCCACCGGAGGACAATCTCCCGTACGGTATCGATGACATTCCGGACCCACATGTCTTGGGATACAACCTCCACGAACTCAGCGCAACGATGATCGCCGAATCTACTCAGTCGCTCGTGTCAGCCGCGGAGGTCGTCGTGAATTGCCCGCAAGGCGACACAACTCGCACGTAATGGGCGACCGCTCGAGCCCCACCAATGTGCCCCAGCTGCGCACGTCAGTTGATGCGGCGCTTGATCCACTTGTGGTAGGCCGCTGTTCGCGTGTATACAGATACGGGCGCCCGTTTGGATGCGCACCGGATGGCGCCGAAGCTGACGATTCCGGCGAGTATGCGTCGTCCGTCAGGGGCCATCACCGTCAGTGGCCCGCCCGAATCGCCGTTGCAACTGTCGCGTCCACCTTTTGCCCACAGCCCAGCGCAAATCTGCTTCTTGCCATAGATCGGGCGGAAGAGCTTCTTGCATTTCCGGGTACCCACCACGTTGACGTCGGCTTGACGTAGGACCTCGGATCCGCCCCAGCCCGACGGCTTGGTCGCGCCCCAGCCAGCAACCTGGGCGTCGATCCCGGCTTTGTAGGCCCATCGGTCTCGCTTCGTCAGGACGGGCATGACCTCTTGTATTGACGCAGTGCTCAAGCGCAGTAGCGCGATGTCATTCTTGCTTGTCTTGGGCTTGTACTTGCCCATGATGATCTTCCGGACGCCGATCCGCTCCCCATCAGCGCCAGAAATCCGAGGTCGACCGAGCACGACGTTCATATCTCGAGCCCGCGTATCAACAACACAGTGCGCGGCGGTGACGACGTACTGGGGGGCAACGAGCGTTCCACCGCATACCTGGCCCCAACGTCCACCGCGCCCGCGTTGCAGCAGGGCTGCGATGCCAGTCCACTCGCTGGTGGTGGTTGCGCTTCCACCGATGATTCGCGAGGTAGGGACATCTGAGTCTGCCGCGGCCACCACTGGTACGGCGGTCAACATCGCACCCGCTATGCCGATAACGGATGCTGCTGCGACTGCACTTCGCCTGAACGACATCCGGTGGCCCTTTGTCTTATTTGAAGCTTTGACCCGCGAATACGGACCAGATCCCACTTCGAGATTGGACGCCCAAAACTCGCTGTCCCTCCTGAGAATAGTACATCAGATCTTCGGCCACGGTAACCGCCAAATACCCACACTTTGACCACCATGCGCAGTTTGGCGCGGTTGGACGTTGGTGTGCGGCCACAGGAGATGGACAGTCGGCGAGTCTGGCTACGGTGTGACGATGACTCCGCCGGGATCTGCAGCCGTTGAGCTCAGGTTGCCTGAGGCTGATGGAGATGGCGACCCACTCGTTGTCGCACCGGCCTCGTCCTGACTGTTTGGCGCAGGAGGGTCGTTCGCACGACCAGATGCCTGTTCCGGTTCCGGCGCCGCTGGGACGGTGGTGAGTGTGACCAGAGCGCCCTTTTGCGCCTTGCTGCCCCCCTGGGGCGACTGAGCGCTGACAGTTCCCGTGCGATCACTATCCTGGGCGAAGTTCACGCTGAAGCCCGCATTGGTCAGCGTTGCCTGTGCTTGGTCCCCAATTCTACCCACCACCTTCGGTACGTCGATTAGGCCGTTCGAGACGGTGATGTTGACACTGCTGCCTTCATCGACCGTTGTCCCCGAGTTGGGTGATTGCGACAGTACCGTCCCTTCTGGCTGGTCAGAGTCCCGCTCTGTCACGTTGCCGAGGGTCAGCTTCACCTTGTTCAACGCAGTTTGCGCGTCGTCTGAGCTTGCCATACCTGTCAGTGTCGGCACCTGTACCTGGGCGCGTCCGGCGGAGACTGTGACGGCGACGGATTGGCCCTTTGCGAGCTGAGATCCGCCCTGCGGGTTCTGCGACAGAATATTGCCTTTTGGCTGATCTGACGTTGTCGGTGTCTGCGTCCCGAGCGATAGCCCCTGCTGGGACAACGTGTTCTGGGCTTGCGTGATCGTCTGGCTAACGATCGAGGGCACTGAGACTTGTTCGGCGGCAGTCGCCCCGAACAGAACTCGTCCGAGGAATAGAGCCAAACCTGCTACCAGCAGGACCAGCGCGGCAACCCCAATCCACACCCACGGGCTACGCTTCTTTTCGCCATCGTCAACGCCTGCTAAGGGGTCAGCGGGACCACCAGCTGCTGAGATTTGTTGGGTTGCATCGGCGGCTGCTACTCCGGCCGCGGCCACGGTGACAGGTGCCATCGCCGAGGTGATCGGCAGCCCGGCCATTGCCCGCTCGACATCGCTGCGGAAGTCGGCGGCAGTCTGGTAACGATCATCGGGATCTTTGGCGAGTGCCTTGAGGACCAGCGGGTCAAGTGATGGCGGCACCGCAGGGTCTACCTTCGACGGCGGTAGTGGAGCCTCACTGACGTGCTGGTAGGCCACCGATACCGGCGAATCGCCCTGGAACGGCGGACGCCCGGTGAGCAGCTCGTACAGCAAGCAGCCGGTGGAGTAAAGGTCCGAGCGAGCGTCAACGACCTCGCCTCGGGCCTGCTCGGGGGACAGGTACTGGGCGGTGCCCATGACGGCGGATGCGGCAGTCATGGTGGCTGAGGCATCCGCGAGGGCACGGGCAATGCCGAAGTCCATGACCTTCACGTCGCCGGTACGGGTCAACATGACGTTCGCCGGTTTGATGTCGCGGTGAACAATTCCGTGGCGATGTGAGTAGTCCAATGCCGCCAAGATTCCGGCGGTGATCTCTAGCGCACGCTCGGGGAGGAGGCGACGACCGGAGGCCACCAACTGGCGCAATGTCTGACCGTCGACGTGCTCCATGACGATGTAGGGAACAACAGCGGTCTTGCTGTCGTCCCCCAAGATGTCTTCGCCCGTGTCGTAGACAGCGACGACGTTCGGGTGGTTCAGCGAGGCGGCAGATTGGGCCTCGCGACGGAACCGCGACTGGAACGCGGGGTCTTTTGCCAGGTCTGGACGCAGGATCTTCACGGCGACGCGACGACCTAAGCGCAGGTCGCGACCCTCGAGCACCTCGGCCATTCCACCTCGGCCTAAGGGCTCGCCGAGTTCGTAACGGTCGCCGAGACGACGTATTTCGCTCACTGGTGCTCCTTTGAGTAAGACTCCATCATGCACTGCTGCTTTCTATTCGCCATTGAGAATCGCCTGAATTACGTCTCGGGCAATGGGAGCTGCGAGACCGTTACCGCTTACTTCAGCCTGTCCACCGGCATTCTCGATACTGACCGCGACTGCCACGCGCGGTGCATCAGCGGGCGCAACCGCGACGAACCATGCGACAGCTGGACGACCTTCGCCCGTCTCGGCGGTACCGGTTTTGCCACCTACTTGGATGCCGGAAATCCGCGCATTCGAGCCCGTGCCATTCTCGACAACGCCGACCATCATCCCCATCTCGGCCCGAGCATTCTCTGGGGACAATGCCGTGGCGAACTTGGATGGGGACGCTCGCTGAAGAACCTGTAGCTCAGTCCCGCGTATTTCCTTGACCAAGTACGGGCTCATCGTAACGCCCTGGTTTCCAATCGCGGCCCCGACCATCGCCATTTGCAGCGTAGTCGCGGTGACATCGAACTGCCCGATCGCGCTCATTGCGGTCTGGGCTGGGTCGAGTCCGTCCGGGTACTTGCTCGTAGCTGCCCGCATCGGGACAGTGAAACTGCGGTTAAAACCAAACTTCTCAGCCTGGGCCTTCAACGCATCCTGGCCGAGCTGGACGCCGAGGTAGGCGTAGGCGCTGTTACAGCTGACTGCCAGCGCATTGGCCAACGTCGTTTTACCACCGGGGCCACAAGGTGCGCCCTGCCAGGTGCGTAGCGAGGTATTGGTTCCGGGGAGTTTGTAGGCGGCCGGGCCGGGGAGGATCGACGAGGCGGTGTACTGCCCGGACTCCAGAGCCGCCGCAGTAGTGACGAGTTTGAAAACGGATCCGGGTGGCGGATCGGATACCAGCGGGCGGTTCAACAGTGGCTTGTTCGGGTCAGCGTTGAGCTTCTCGTAGGCCCGCTGGTTAGCCTGTAGGTCGTGGGTTGCCAGGGCATTCGGGTTGTATGAAGGCGACGTGGCCAAGGCCAGGATCTCGCCGGTCGAGGGGTCGATCGCGGTGACGCTGCCGACGCGGGAGCCTAAGCCGTTGTAGGCGGCGGCTTGAGCTGCTGCGTTGAGCGTCAGGGTGACTGCCCCACCCTTTGCTTCCCGGCCACTGATTAGCTGCTGCATCCGGTCGACGATGAATAGATCGCTGGTGCCGGCAAGCACATCGTTCTCGGCTCGTTCAATTCCGGTCGCTCCGTAAAGCGCAGAGTAGAAGCCAGTCGCTGGAGCATAGAGCGGGCCCTGGCTGTACTTGCGCAGGTACTTGTACTGGTCATCGGTCGGGATCGATCGCGCCACTGGGTCGTTGCCGACCAGTATGGGGCCACGTTCGCGGTCGTACTCCTCGAGCACCGTTCGCTGGTTACCTGGCCGATTACGGGTCTCTGAGGCCAGGAAGACTTGCTGCACGTTGATGTTGACCATCAACGCAAGCACGAGGACGCCCAGGGCTAATCCGAGGCGTCGAATAGACCGATTCATGCCAGCCCCCGCCCCGCAGCAACAGTGCCGGTTGGGAGCGGTCGGCGGGCTCGGTCAGAGATACGGATCAGCAGCGCGATCATCATCCAGTTCGCAATCAGCGCCGATCCGCCGTAGGACAGGAACGGGGTGGTCAGGCCAGTCAGCGGGATAAGTCGCGTGACTCCGCCAACGACCACGAACAGCTGCAATCCGATGACGGTCGCGAAGCCGACGGCGAGCAGTTTGCCGAAGGGATCGCGACAGGCAATCGCCGTGCGCAGGCCACGTTCGATGATGACGGCATAGACGACGAAGATAGCCATCAGTCCCGTCACACCAAGTTCCTCACCAAGCCCGGCAGTGATGAAGTCAGTTTTGGCGAAGGGCACGAAGTCGGGATATCCCTGGCCCCAGCCAGCTCCGAACATGCCGCCGTTTGCCAGCCCGAACAGCGACTGGGCGAGCTGATAGCCCTGATCATTTGCGTAGGACCACGTATCGAGCCAGACGTCGAAACGCAGTCGGACGTAGCCGAAGGCGAGGTAGCCAAAACCTACGCCGATGACAGCGAGTACCCCACCGATGATGATCCAGCTACGACGTTGAGTAGCGACGTACAGCAGTGACACGAACAGTCCGAAGAACATTAGCGCGGTACCCAGATCACGCTGGAAGGCCAGCACCGCCATACAGGCTAGCCAGACGACCAAGATCGGTCCCAGATCACGGCCACGAGGGATGCCGATGCCTGCAACTTTGCGCCGCACGAGGGCGAGCGATTCCCGGGTGGTGACCAAGTAGCCGGCGAAGAAGACGGTGAGCACGATCTTCGCGAGTTCGGAGGGCTGGAATGACAGTGGCCCAAGTCGCACCCACAAGTTGGCGCCGTTGACCGTTGTGCCGAGCACGGGAACGAGCGGCAACATCAGCAAAACGATGCCGAGCACCATTGCCGTATAGGTGTACTTCTGTAGTCGTCGGTGGTCGTGAACAACGAACAGAATCGTCACGAATAGCACGAGCGCCAGCGCTGTCCACGTCAGCTGCGGAATGCCATCTGAGCTAGGCAGGTCAGTGTTATTGCGAATGGCGCGCTGTTCATCGGCCAGGTCGAGGCGGTGAATCATCGCTAGACCCAGCATGTTTAACAGCGCCGCAGCAGGAAGCAGAATGGGGTCAGCGAATGGCGCCAAGAATCGCACCGCAAGATGGGCACCGGTGAGCAGGACCACCAAGATACCGGCCAGAGCTAAGAAGTCGGGTGGGATCGTTCCCAGCATTGCCAGGTCGACATTGATGTAGGCGAACAGCCCAATCGCGAGCGCGAGGATGAGCAGAAGTAGCTCGGCATTGCGCCGATTCGGCTGAGCCGCA
>JBLHZE010000089.1:0-8068 GCA_047631015.1 Actinomycetes bacterium | reverse complement strand
AGTGCGTGCGCGTACCCGTAGATGTAGTCCGCTTCGCTGGTCAAGACATCGCCATCTTTGATGTAGCTAACGAATGGAATGGTTTCCCCAGGACGAGTGCGGAAAGGGGTGCCGGACATGGTCAATCGTCGGGATGCGCCATTGAAGGCTTCCTGGATTGCTTGGCCCCAGGTCAACCCGTCCGCAGCGTGGTGGATTTCATCGAGGATCACCAGAGTCGGCTTGCTGCCGACGCGCTTATGGTGAACCGCCGGCGACGCAGCGACTTGGGCGTACGTCGTCGAGTACCCAACAAAGCCCTTACGAAGCCGTGCCACCGAGTTGACGAGCGTGGGGTCTACCGCCAGGTCTTGTTCTAAGGCAGCCTGCGCCCACTGTGTCCTGAGGTGGTCAGTAGGCGCGACAATGATGACCTGTTCGATCAGCCCCCGGCTAAATGCATCAGCGGCAACCGTCAACGCGAAGCGCGTCTTACCGGCACCGGGAGTTGCTGTTACCTGGAAGTCAGGGCCTTCACTTGCCCAATACGCCTCGCGGGCTTGCCGCTGCCAGCGTCGTAGTCCCGATCGTCGGGCCATAGTTCTCCGATCATGATCTTTACTCTCGTCCTCGGCATCTAACCGTGGTGTTGAGCCTGGGCACCGAACAGTCCGGGCAATCGAAAATGACGGACAATCCAACGATACGGGCCGTCCTAGCACCGCTAAAACCCGGAGATAGAATCATGCCTGACGAATCACGGCAAGACGTCGATATCGCCCGCGTGTTCGCTGCTTCTACCAGGTGACGACACGTCACCTACGCGTCACGGGTGAAATGAACGAGGTCGGCTGTGATGAGTGCAATGCTTCTGTAGGTACTTGCTCCACTACAGATGGTGAGCGCGCCGCGGGACCGCGGGACCGACATAACGAGGAATACGGCAGCGCCAACCTACACTTCTAGAATGACCCGACGAGCTCGCCATGGTGACGACTGCCCTCGTGCAGGGTTGGTGAGGCGACCTCAACCGTGAGTTAGCTCCGCGGCATCTTGATAGCACGAGTCGGCTTGGGCCACGATCGCATCCCATCCAAATGGCGGCTTTACGGTTCGATTGTGCGCAGAGATCGCTTTGCGTAACGGAGTATCTGTCGCTAACTCCGCTAAGGCATGTGCGAGACCGTCATCATTGTCCACAAGCAGACCCTCAACCCGGTCAGTGATGAACTCGTTCACACCCGAGCTAGACAATGCGACAACGGGGAGCCCGAACGTTCGTGCTTCCAATGCCGCAATCCCAAACGACTCAAGGCGAGATGGGCTGATGAAGATATTCGCTCCGGCATAGTGCTGTCTGATCTGGTTGTGATCTTGCCAACCGACGCACCTAACCCACGACATATTTCGTTTGGCTAGAGCTCGCTCGATCCGGCCACGGTCGGGACCGTCACCGATCAGTACGGCGGAAACTTTTTGGGATTCCGGAATCGCCAGCCGGGCACGTTCGAGGATATCTATCAGCGCCATACCTCGTTTGCGAACGGCAAGTCGGGCAACCGAAACGATGACTATTTCGGAATCGTCGCGCGTGTCGGGCTTGCTGGAGGGCTGCCACCCGGCCAAGTCAATACCGTTGCTGAGGACTCGGACCTCTTTTTTTCCCGCGAGTGCACGACGCAATGGTTGAGCGGCAACCTCACTGACGGTCGTCCAAAGAACGGGCCAGTTCCGCCATCCGGAGATTGCATGCGCGGCGGAGAATGAGCCGGACCATCCACTCCAGACGGAGTGGACCGACACAACGACCGGTAACCCCGCAAAGACTGTCGTGCGGAGTGCGGGCCAAGCGAACACCGAAACAAGGCCTCCGTGAACGTGAACAACATCGGCTGTGTCGACGAGGAGATTTCGCAGCCTTGACCCCACGTAGGGGCTGATAGGCAACCCGCCTGGTAGATCAATGGCGAGCCGATGAATAGGCACACCGTCGTCCTGCTCGCTGTCGACGATCGGACGACCACGTGCTGCGGGAGTCGCTGTCACGACCGACGGCGACTCGCCTGCCGCCAATTGCGCCTGGCTAAGGCCTCGTACTTGCAGCTCGATGCCACCTGTTCGCGGTAGGTAGCAATCACTGATGTGGGCGACTCGCACGCAGTCATCTTCTCACTCTTGACCAGAAAAGCGCATTTCCTGCGACACACTGCCTCTTGTGTCGACAGTGGTGTTCTTACACGCCCATCCAGATGATGAGGCGCTCTTCACCGGCGGAACTATCTCGAAGCTCAGTGCAGCTGGAGAGAGGGTTGTGCTAATTACCGCAACCGACGGTGGTGCAGGGCTCGTCGCGGACCACGTTGCCGCCACTCAAGACATCGCCTCGATGCGGGAAGCAGAGCTCGCGCGATCTTGCCGGGTGCTTGGCGTTGCGCAAAGAGTGTCACTGGGATTTGCCGATTCTGGACTCGACGGCGATGCCCAGGTAGGGGATCGGACCCGGTTTGCTGACAGCGACATCCATGATGTGGGCGCGAGGGTAAATGAGATTTTGCTACAACTCCAGGCCGATGTCCTCGTTGGATATGACGCGGCTGGGGGCTATGGTCATCCCGATCATGTTCAGGTTCACAGGGTGGTAGAAGCAGTTGTCCAGATGAATGTTGACGTCATCGGGCTCGAGGCGACGCTTCCACGCGAGCCGCTCGCCCGACTGGTTTCGGCGATTCGGTCTTTTCGTTGGCTGGTACCAAGCCTTGCGGGACTAGATCAAAATGTCTGGCAAAATGCATTCACTGCTCGCCGCGATATCGCCTTCACCGTGAACGTGCGTGGTTTCTGGCAGCAGAAGCGGGCAGCATTAGCCGCACACTCCTCGCAAGCAGGCGGTGATCAAGGGCCCCGAACGATAGATGCGTTACTGAAGCTGTCTCGGCCTGCGTTTCGCCGAGTACTCGGAACAGAGTTCTACGCGCTCGTGAATGGCTCATCACAGGTACGCCTGCCGACAGCTACGCTAAGAGGCATCTTCGAAACCAATCACCGACGCCGTTGGCGACGTTCGTGATGTCGGAGGAGGACCTGGACGCTGCGGCTCAACCGCGACCGTGGCGACCGACAGGATTCCAAATCGCTGCATCGCTGGCATCGCTAGCATTGGCCGTCGTCCTGCTCGGACTGCTTCTTCCCAGGGCCGCCGGCACAGGCTGGGCAGAAGCGTGGTCGGTTTTAGGCGAACTCTCGTGGCTCGATCTGGCCGTGATGACGGGATTCTGGGGGCTGGGTTTGTGGCTCTACACGTTCGTCTACACGGGGAGTATGCCGGGCATAACGCACTGCCAGGCATTGACGCTGAACCTCACGGGTTCACTGGTGTCCAATCTCCTGCCATTTGGCGGTGCCGCAGGAGTCGCCAATACCTATGGCCTGACATTTGCCTGGGGTTTTTCTGGGATTAGGACATCGCTCATGGTCCTCGTCAGCGGTCTGGCGAATCTGCTCATCAGGATCGCACTCCCAGTGGTTGGCCTGCTAGCCCTCATGGGCAGTAGCACCTCACTGCCAGATGCGGCCACTGGTGTTTTGATGTCGACCCTGGCAGTGTTGGTAGTTGCCGCGATAGCGGTCTCGGCGATGTTGGTCAGCCCGCGTTTCGCTGGTTGGCTAGGCAAGAGTGGTGATCGGGTCCTGTGGGCGCTTGCTCGCGTACTCCGGCGGCGGACTCCTCGTGACCGGCTGCAAATCGCAGCGGTTGACATGCAGGCCCGATCCTCGGGTGTGCTGCGGAGTGGCTGGCCAGGCATCACGTTTGGAATGGTTGCCTACTACGCCAGCGAACTCGTCCTGTTCCTGTGGGCGCTGGACGCTTTGGGCGCCGGGCTTGGTGTTGCCGAGACGACTGCTGCCTTCGCCCTATCTCGCGTGCTCACATCGGTGGTTGTGACGCCATCGGGGGTGGGCGTGTCGGAAGCAGGCACCGCTGGACTCCTCGTCCTGTTTGGCACACCCCCAGCCGTGGCTGCAGCTGCCGTGCTCGTTCTACACTTCTATACGTATCTGATCGAGATTCCAGCCGGCATCGTTGGCTGGGGATGGGTCTTGGCAATGCGAAAGCGCTGGGGACGACCGCGCTTATCTATGGGCTAATTCTGGCGCGGCCGCGACCTCATCGCCGACCCGCCATATCCGCCACCGGGTTGCATCAACCAGCGTTGTGGCGATTCCCTTTTCGGCGGGCGCGCACGGGGTAACCCGGACGCTGACAATCTCGCCACCCAACGGCACCGGCACCCCGAGGTCGCGTGCCACCTCTTGGTGTTTCGCGTAGTGACCAAGGAGAAGGTATCCGTCAGCTGCAAGTCGGGATCGGGAGCCCCCGTTGGAACGTACCCGCTTCATAAAGTCATCCTGTTGGGCGACTGTCGCGATCACAATTCGGCTAATTCGTCGTTGGGTACAACGACGAAAGAGCTCATCGAGGCGCTGTTGCCCCCGTGTGGCTCGTCCACCCGTCTGCCGGCGCATGATGGCGATCGCATCTTCTGTCGGGATCTGCAAGAGAGCGTTAGCTGGCAGCACCTCTCGGCGGAATAGCCACTCGATCTCTTGTCGGCCTTCGAGCGACAGAGATGTCTTCGCGTCGCGGTTTCTTGACGATCTCGTTCGCTGTGGTGTGACCCGGACGAGTCCCAGGCTCCATTGGCCGGTGTAGTCGTCGGCAGTGATTAACATGGCGATCTCGCCTATGACTTCAGGCGGCAGCATCCAACCACCATCTTTGTAGCTGAACTTGCAGTCCACGTCGTGACCAGCGATTGAGAAATCCAAAGATTGGCCATCGGCAAGTCGCAGTTGCCGCGCCAACCAGATCTCTACCAGAGATCCAGTGTTTGTCTTCTCGGTCTTCGACAGCTGTCCAGCGTGGAATCTGCCGGTATGTTGCCCGTCATAGACTTGGTCAAAGCTACGCCGAATTGCCTGGCCGACCGAACTCCGTAACGCGTCAATCCCACCGGCCAAAGCCGTCAGGTCATGCGCGACTGTGTCAACATCTGCATCGCTGGTTGTCGCCACCGAGATCGACGATTGGACGAAGTGTTCATCAAGAACTGCCAGTTCATGGCGGCGGGTAGAGCTCAACTAACTAGTTCCAAACTCGCCGGGCGATCAGCAACCTTCACTCGTGCCTTGGGCGTGGTCGAGTGCAAGGCACTCAGTATCGAGGTCCCCAGGGCCGCTGCCACCGGCGGCGGGAACGCATTGCCAATTTGTCGGTAGACCGAGGTCTTGCGGCCAAAAAATTGCCAGCTGTCCGGAAATCCTTGGATCCGGGCGGCCATACGGAGAGTCAAACGGGGGAGTACATCGAGCGGATCATCCGGCCCGGGTAACTCGTTCGCGATACCGCGCCCATCCACTCCCAACCGTTCCCAGTCGCGCCTGGCTCGGGTCGGTCCCAGATCGGGGCCGCCATGTTTGCGCGAGCCGCCGACCAGGGTGGGAGCGATCTTGTCGGCATTCTCCGCCCATAGGGCCGCACCTGGCCAACCGTCACGTGCCATCAAGTCTCCCAACGCGTCTCCAACTGTTGGCGCGTCACCCTGGGAAGTCGGCCACTCAAAACGGCGCAGAGTTCGAGCCTTCATAGCGATGAGGATGAAGCGTGGACGCAGTTGCGGGACGTGAAAATCAGCGGCGGAGACTAGCCGCCAGTCTGCGTGGTATCCAGCCTCTTGGAGTTCGGAAATGACAGCTGCGCGGTAATCGCCGAACCGCTTACTCGCCAGACCCCGGACATTCTCGAGCAGCACGGCGGCAGGTTTCGCCTCACGAATGAGACGCAGTGCATCTGGAAAAAGGTCCCGCTCATCCGCTGCACCGAGTTGGTGACCGGCGACAGAGAAGGGCGGACACGGAACCCCGCCCGCAAGCAGATCAATACCCCGAAAATCGCGCCCATTCAGCTCACGAATATCGGCCTGAAGTACATCCCACTTTGGCCGATTGAGTGACAGCGTTGCGCACGCATCGGGTTCAATTTCGACCGCTGCGACATGGTCAAAGCCAGCGTCCGCCAGGCCAAGTGCCTGCCCTCCAGCCCCCGCGCAGATCTCCACGCACGTTGCTCGTGTCACGTCAGGCTCCGTTGCATTCGCGAGAAGTGGGTGTACTGGACGACATACCCATACTCTTACAGGAGACTCCGACGTTAGCGGCTAGGTGCCATTTGGTTTGCTAAGCAGCGCCGCAAGGTACCCCAAATCATGCACTTGGTTTGCCCTCGTATGCCTGGTATTGCGCACTGTCGCCCTACGCTCGCGGGGGCGCGGATGCGATGTCGGTGCGCACCTGCGCGATTGAATCTTTGCGGATGACGTGCAGATCGAATAGAACCTGAGCCCCCTGAACCGCATCTTTGACGAAGTGAAAGGGGATCCCTTCCATGGCCAGCTCAGATTGCCAAGCAACCAGTTCCGCAGCTCGATCGGCCATATGCGACCCGACGTCAATGATGATAATTGCCTTAACGCGGCCAGGGGATTGGCGCGCGACTTCCACATAGACATTTGGATCGTTTTGCCCGCTATCGCCGATAAGGATGAACTGACTTCCGGGGTAGGACACAATCGTTCGTGCTAACGACAGCCGCTTGTGCTCCTTACCCGAACGCATCACGTAGCGCTCCTGCGGTCCCCAGTCAGTGAGTAGCAGGACCCCTTTCGGAAAGTTTCGCAACGCAAGGAAGTCAGTTAACATCTCGTACAGATTCCAGGGTCCAGTCGAGAGGTAAAGGAACATTGGCGCTGGTCGCTTTCGGACCCCCATCGCTATCGCGTGATAAAGCGTAGCCATACCCGGGATAGCTCGACGAGTCTGAGCGTTCAGAAGTAGGGTCTGTTTAACCGCAACCATGCCCTCGGTCAGGCCGGTCTTTAGGACCGTGTCGTCGACATCGGAAATCACGATGAAGCGAGACTTGGGGTCGGGTAGGACGACTTCTCCGCGAGTTGCCACCGGCTCCTCGTCGGGATCGTCGGGGAACGTGACAACCGAATAGTCGTACCAACCTGGCGTGAGCTCTGCTGGAGCAGCGAGATGCGCAGTGGCGTACCCGTGGCGATTACTTACGACCTCGACACTGGATCCCTTGAACGTGACCGTAGCCCTGACACCAGGTAGAGCTAGCGCAGCAAACCGGCGCAGATTGGACCGGATGACCTTGGGATCTCGAATGATTTCGGCCGAATCCGGAACGCTGGGCTGTTCAACCACCCTGATCCGGATATGTGCTTTACCTTCTGCAATAAAGCCGCGGTAGGTCGCGACGTGAGTATCTCGCAACGTTCCCTTACCGATTTTTCGTTCTCGGCGAAACGTCGAGACGCGTTTCTCCAGCCCTGAGATGGCCCGTGCGGTCACGGTGCTGCGGGCGGCTCGATCTACTCCGCGCCCGAGGGAATGCCAGACGCTATCGCTGGATTCCTCAGCGTCCGGCAGATTGGGTTCGGGGTTCTCGGGGGAAACACCGTCGTCGGGGCGTACACCTGTCATACATGTCAGAGTGCCACGAATCTGGTGGCGAGTCCTCGTCACAGCTACCCGATGCGCGCCCAGAGGACGAGCTGAGCAGTGCATCAGTAGAATTGATGACAATTTTACGCGTTTGGGACTAAACCCTGACCCCAAACGCGCCGATGCGCAGGTATGTCTGTTGCCCGTCGCAAACGTCTCCTGCTGTTTGCGGCCTTCGGGCTACTGGGAATCTTCACGATACTTATGCTTTTGCCGATCCTGCCACCGGGACCAGCCATGTTGGTCTCCTATCTCGGTCGCGCCGCCACCGCATTCGTCGGTGCCGCCGCAATGGGGTACCGGGCGCGCTCAGCAACTGGGTCGCTGAGACGCGCGCGAAGAATCCTCGCTGCGTTGCTATTTGCTGCTGGGTGCGCGGGAATTGTCTCTTCTGTTTCGCTTCTGACTCGCGGTGAGGGGTTAGCAATCCCATCGCTCGCCGACGCCTTGTACGTAGCACTCGTGCCAGTCGTGATCTACGCACTGTTGAGCTACCCAGCAGCAAGTGAGATATCTG
>JBLHZE010000088.1:0-8101 GCA_047631015.1 Actinomycetes bacterium | reverse complement strand
CTACAAGAGGTCTGAAACTGCATCCAAAACTTCGTTCGCGACGCCAAACTTACTTGTTCGGCCAGTCCGACCGACGACGCCCTCCGCCGACACGATGGCGACTTGGTTTCCCGACTCCTCGAAACCACGATCGGTCCCAACCTCGTTAGCCACAATGAGGTCCGCACCCTTTGCTTTCAGTTTTCCCCGCGCCAAGTCGATACGTGACGTTTCGTCAGGCTCAGTTTCAGCTGCAAATCCGACGAGGATCGGACGCCCGTCCAATCTAGAGGCGCCTAGCTCAGCGAGAACGTCCGTGGTGCGTTCAAGATCTAACGTGACGCCCTCACCGGAGTCGGACTTTTTGATCTTCTTCGCCGCAACGTCCTGCGTTCGGAAGTCCGCAATGGCCGCAGCCATGATCACAACATCCGCCTCGCGGGACCGCTCCACCATCACCTTGTGCAGGTCCTCTGACGTCTTGACCCGGGTCACAGTCGCACCTGCTGGGTCAGCGGAATCGACGTTGGCCGCCACAACCTCGACGGCGGCGCCGCGCGCAACCGCTGCAGCCGCGAGTGCCCAGCCCTGGCGCCCACTAGATCGATTCCCGAGGTAGCGAACAGGATCAATTGGTTCTCTCGTCCCCCCGGCCGAGATTACAATTCGCACAGCGGATAGGTCGTGAGTCGCGGCGTCACGAGCAAGCACGGCCTCGCAAACCTCGGCAATCGCGCTTGCTTCTGGCAGCCGGCCCGGCCCTGAGTCAGCCCCCGTGAGGCGACCATCCGCAGGCTCTATCACGCGGATTCCTCGCCCCCGAAGGGTCTCGACATTTGCCGTAGTTGCCAGGTGGCGCCACATCTCGCTATGCATAGCGGGAACTGCGATCACCGGTGACGTTGCCATCAGCAGCGTCGACGTGAGGAGATCGTCAGCGCGACCCGCGGCCATCCGGGAAAGCAGATCCGCCGTCGCAGGAGCGACGACAACGAGCTTTGCATTCTGAGCTATCCGAACGTGAGCGACCTCATCGACATTGTCGAAAACAGTCGTTGTCACCGGGTTGCCCGACAGGGCTTCCCAGGTCGCACGACCCACGAATTGCAGCGCAGCCTCGGTCGGCACCACGCGCACGTCGTGACCAGCCTCGGTTAGTCTGCGAAGGAGCTCGCATGACTTGTAGGCGGCGATACCGCCGCCTACACCAAGAACTATGTGCTTGCTCAGGTCCGAACCTTCTCGACGGCGCCTTCAACCGGCTCTGAGTACAGCAGGCCTGAGTCGATCTCACGCAGGGCGATAGAAAGCGGCTTCTCCTGTAGGTGGGTTTCAACGAGCGGACCCACGTACTCAAGCATGCCTTCGCTCAGTTGTGAGTAGTAGGCATTGATCTGGCGAGCGCGTTTTGCCGCGTAGATAACCAAGGAGTACTTCGAGTCAGTCTTATCGAGCAGTTCATCGATCGGCGGATCGGTAATGCCCTGCGGATCTGGAGCAGTTGCCACTGCAATTCCTTCCAAAGTTGTTGCCGCGACGCGGTTCACATCGCGCGGTCGCCACCAGCAGGGACCTGCTTCAGGTGCTTGTGGCGCTAACACATGCTAGCAACTCCCTCGCAGCCTGCTCCACATCCGCGTTAATGATGACCAAATCAAACTCGTCCTGGGCTGCTAACTCCTCCCGAGCAACTACCAGTCGACGAGCCACAGCCGCGTCATCTTCGGTTCCACGAGAGGTCAATCGATCTCTCAGCACCTCCCAGCTGGGTGGCGCGATGAACACTGTCGAGGCGTGCGGCATGGCTTCTCGAACCTGCCGGACTCCCTGTAGGTCAATCTCCAGCAGAACGTCGACACCTTGGGCCAGACGACTCTCCACGGACTCCCGTGGAGTTCCATAGCGGTTGCCAGCAAATGCAGCGGATTCCAGGAACCCACCCTTCGCACGGACTCTGTCGAACTCCTCATCGTTAAGGAAGAGATAGTCAGTGCCGTCTTGTTCACCTGGACGTGGCGAGCGGGTAGTAGCTGAAACTGAAAGCCACACGTCAGGGTTTAACTCGATGGCTTTTCGGACAACGGTGGACTTCCCGACTCCGGATGGTCCAGCGACAACCACGAGGCGTCCAACACGCTTTCCTGGCTCAGCACTGCCCACAATGGTCTCCAGATTTGGTCGACACATTTAGCCAAACTCTCGAGTCAAGGCATCTCGTTGGTGCGGGCCTAATCCGCGAACACGGCGCGAGAGAGCGATCGCGTTTTTCTCCATGATTGCGGCGGCTTTCGTCTTACCCACGCCGGGTAGAGCTTCGAGTAGCGCCACCACTTTGAGTTTAGCAACCGCTTCGTCACTTCGGGATCGGGTAATCACGTCCGAAACTCGTAGCCGACCCGACTTCAGATCTGCCCGCAGCGCGGCGCGAATCCGGCGCGCTGCGGTTGCTCGCGCCGCCGCGTCAGCCCGTTGAGCTGGAGTTGAGGGAGGAAGCGCCATGTTGCCAGAAACTAGCACCACCTGGCCCGTCTGACCTGCACGCAACGCTTGTCGCTGATGGTGCTTAATACGCGGACCCCGTGGCTCGGCCGAATCCGAACTGCTAGGTGAGCGTCGCGCCGATCGAGCGAGCGGCCAGAGCCGGATCGCTCGCGCCGGTAATCGGGCGTCCAATGACTAACAGATCAGCGCCGTCGGCGATCGCTTGCTTGGGAGTAGCGACGCGTTGCTGGTCTCCCAGAGCACTACCCGCAGGCCGGACACCGGGTGTCACGAGCCGGATATCGGGACCGACCGCTGCTCGGACGGCAGCCACCTCGAGTGGAGAGCAGACCAGCGCCCGGGCACCAGCATCTACGGCCAACTGTGCGAGCCGGACAACTGCATCGATCGGCTCACCCACAATGCCGACGGCACTCAGGTCGGCCCCAGACATTGACGTCAGGATCGTGACGGCCGTGATCTCGGTATCGGGTAATGCCTGCACCGCGGCCTCGATCATCTTTGGCCCGCCAGCGGCGTGGACCGTCAACATAGCCGGGCGCAATTGGGCAACCGATTGGGCCGCACCAGCGACCGTATTCGGAATATCATGTAGCTTCAGATCCAGGAACAGTTCTACTCCCGGACGTGCGGCTCCCATGATCTCAGCGACGCCAGGGGATCCATCCCGTAAGTATGTCTCCAACCCAATCTTGAGACAGGCGACGCTGTCCCCAAGGGCTCTCGCCAGCCTCGTCGCGGCGGACAGATCAGCAACGTCGAGGGCAACCGCGATCGGTAGGCGTACATTGGACACTTTCTTCTCCCGCTCTGGATAAACGTAAAGTTTAGGCGTTCGACGCAGAGTTACTCCAGCTCTCGGTGCGCGTAACTGACCGCATCGGAAACGCTGGCGAACCCACGATCTGCCAGTGCGGCTGCCAGTTCTTGCTGAATGCGCATAGGTGCCGATGGATCATTGAAGACCGCCGTTCCAACACTCACCGCGTTCGCTCCTGCCAGCAAGAACTGCAGCGCATCCAGGCCGGTAGTAATCCCACCCATCCCAAGAATCGGGGTATCAGGCAACGCTTGGCGCACCTGCCACACACACCGCACCGCCATGGGCCGGATCGCTGGGCCTGATAGTCCGCCGGTAATACCTGCCAGGGCCGGGCGCATCGTGTCGGCATCAATAACCATACCCAGAGTGGTGTTGATCATCGAGAGGCCATTGGCGCCCGCTGAGACACACGAACGCGCGATATCAGCGATGTCAGTGACGTCTGGTGAGAGTTTGGCGAAGATCGGCATGAGAGTACTGGTATTGCGCCGCACGGAGTGGACGACGGAACTCGCTGCCAATGGATCGCAGGCAAAGACCTGACCGCGGTTCTCGACGTTCGGGCACGAAATATTGACCTCGATGGCCGAAATACCCTCTTCGTGCCGCAGCCGACCCGCGAGCTCAGCAAACTCGTTCACCGAACCGCCAGCAATCGATACGACAGTTCGAGCACCGCGCTGACGTAACCAGGCGAGATCGTTGGCGATGAACTCCTCTACCCCAGGACCTTGTAGCCCAATAGAGTTCAACATTCCAGCTGGAGTCTCGGCCATCCGCGGCGTTGCTCGACCGGAGCGGGGCGCCAACATGATGCTCTTGGTCACAACCGCGCCGATCTCGGTGATGTCGAAAAACCGATCCAGCTCACGCCCCGCGGCGGCGCAACCGGATGCAGTCAAAATGGGCGAGGGTAGTACTGACCCAGCGAGATCAGCGCGCATATCGACAGAGTTCGTCACGACATCCCGCCCGGTGGAGGAATGACTGGAGCCCCGAGGCAATCATCCGGAACGGTCCCGACATCAGCCCAGCGCACATCTTCACCGAAGAACACCGGACCCTCGGTGCACGACCGAACCATCCGGGTCACTCCGTCGGCTCCGATCACCGGCAAGACGCAGGTCATACAAACACCGACGCCACAGGCCATTGCCTCCTCGACAGCAGTCTGGCTGGCTATCCCGCGCCGCTGAGCGATCCCTGCGATTGCCGCCAGCATCGGCATCGGGCCACAGCCGTAGATCACCTGGCCGTCGTAGTCGTCCAAGATCCGATCGAGAACAGCGGTCACACGGCCCTTCGTTCCCATCGACCCATCGTCGGTTGTGACATGCAGTGACGACGCACGGCGACGGCCGTCAACAACCCCGAAGAGCTTGGACGCTGTCGCAGCACCAAGTACCAGATCGACTCGACAGCCGCGCTCACGCAGTCGATCGGCCAACATGAACAGGGGCGCGGACCCGTAGCCCCCGCCGACCAACACACTAGAGACCGGATCCTTCGGTAGCGAGAACGGGCGCCCGAGGGGCGCGATGACATCGATCGAATCACCCGCTTTGCGTTCGACCAGCCATTTAGTGCCAGGACCGTGCGCATCAACGACAATCTCGACGGTTCCACCCATCGCACCGGCGGTATCAACCTGGTGAATGGAGAAAGACCTACGTAAGAGCATCGCGCTGGGCTGCCCACCGACAGCGACGGCCGCAAAGTGACCCGGTCGAGTCCGTTCGGCAACGCCGGGAGCAGCAAAGACGATGACGAAGTAGTCCCCCGCTCGCCTGACCGTGAGGATTTCTCCACGTACCTGTAGTGGTCCAGTCGCAGCGCTCGCGGTCGCTGAGTCCACGCTCATGTCGCCGACCCTACTCGTGTCGCAGCAAGATCAGCGGCTCGTAAGAGGTCGAGGTCGTGTCCATGCTGCTGGAGGCTTCGGACGCCCATCTCCCCGCCGAGCAGAGACTCAATGCCCTCCACGGCGGCCGACAGACCCTGCACAGTCGTAATACAAGGGATTCCGAGTCGGACGGCCACTGAGCGAATCTCATAGCCGTCAACACGGCCACCGACTCCGTACGGTGTATTGACAACCATCGCGATCTCGCCAGCTTCCATGGCATCGACCGTGGTGGGCTCGCCGTTCGGGCCTACTCCCTGGAAGTGCTTACGGAGTTCTGTCGCCCTCACACCATGACGGGCCAGGATCGCAGCGGTACCGGGGGTGGCCGCGATCTCGAACCCGAGGTTCGCCAGGCGCTTGACCGGGAAGACCATCGAGCGCTTGTCGCGGTCAGCGATCGAGACAAAGACCCGCCCAGATGTCGGAAGGCCGGAAGAGAAGGCGGCAATCTGGGACTTCGCGAATGCCGTGCCAAAGTCAACGTCAATCCCCATGACCTCACCGGTCGATCGCATTTCGGGGCCCAAAAGGGTGTCGACGCCGAGGAACCGCGCGAACGGCAAAACCGCCTCCTTGACGGCCATTGGGCCGCCCAGCGGCAAGGTTCCGCCGTCTCCCTGCTCAGGAAGGACGCCATCTCGACGAAGGTCAGCGATCGTCGCGCCCATAGAGATCCGCGCCGCCGCCTTCGCCAGTGAGACTCCGGTCGCTTTCGATACAAACGGGACCGTCCGAGATGCACGTGGGTTGGCCTCGAGAACGTAGAGGATCCCACCTGCTAGCGCGTACTGGACATTCAGCAATCCGCGGACGCCGATCCCTTTTGCGATGGCCTTGGTACTGGTACGGACCCGCTCTACCTCGGTCTGGCTCAACGTAATGGGCGGTAAGGCACAGGCAGAATCGCCGGAATGCACTCCTGCCTCTTCGATATGTTCCATCACGGCTCCCAAGAAGAGATCGTGACCGTCGTAGAGAGCATCGACATCAACTTCGATCGCATCGTCCAGGAACCGATCGACGAGCACTGGGTGCTCTGGACTAGCCTCAGTCGCTCGCTGGAGATAGCTCGCCATCATTGTCTCGTCGTAGACAATCTCCATGCCACGCCCACCAAGCACATAGGACGGCCGGACCAGGACCGGATACCCGACTCGATCAGCGATCTTGGTGGCCTCTTCGAAGCTGCGAGCAAGTCCGTGCGCGGGTGCGGGCAGCTTGGCATCCGCCAGCACGCGGCCAAATGCTCCTCGTTCCTCCGCCAGGTCGATCGCCTCCGGAGAGGTTCCGACCACAGGAACACCTTGATCCTTCAGCGTTTGTGCCAGACCCAACGGAGTTTGCCCGCCAAGCTGGCAAATCACACCGGCGACGGGTCCGGCCGCGACCTCAGCTCTGTACACCGCCATCACATCTTCGGCAGTCAGCGGCTCGAAGTAGAGCCGGTCCGAGGTGTCGTAATCGGTCGAGACGGTCTCTGGGTTGCAGTTGATCATCACGGTCTCGTAGCCAGCCTCGCGAAGGGTGAGAGCGGCGTGAACGCATGAGTAGTCGAACTCGATTCCCTGACCAATCCGGTTGGGTCCCGAACCAAGAATCAGAACCGCCGGCTTCTCGCGAGGAGCAACCTCGGACTCCTCATCGTAGGTCGAGTAATGGTACGGGGTGCTGGCCTCAAACTCGGCCGCGCACGTATCCACCGTTTTATAGACTGGGTTGATACCTAGCTCGGCTCTCAGAGACGCGATCCCCGCCGGCGCGATCTCACCTACATCGGTACTGCGCAGTTGGGCGATTTGAACATCGGAAAACCCGTGTCGCTTTGCGACCCGTAGCAGCTCGGCGTCCAGCGCTGGTGCGTCACGAACCTCGTCGGCGATCTCGTTGATGAGCTCGATCTGGTCGAGGAACCAGGGATCGATATCGCATGCATCGTGAACTCGCGCGTTGCTGGCACCGGCCCACAGCGCGAGTTGAACCTCGTTAAGTCGACCATCGGTCGGCACCTTCATCCGCGCGAGCAAGTCATCGATGTCGACATCGGACTTCGCCATCGGCCAACTGAAGCTCGCGCCCCGCTTTTCAATACTGCGCAGGGCCTTCTGCAGCGCCTCCGTGAAGTTGCGCCCGATTGCCATCGCCTCACCGACGCTCTTCATTGTTGTCGTCAGCGTCTGGTCGGTATTGGGGAACTTCTCGAAAGCGAAGCGAGGAACCTTAACGACGATGTAGTCCAGGGTTGGCTCAAATGCCGCTGGTGTCTTCTTCGTGATGTCGTTGGGGATCTCGTCGAGGGTGTAGCCGATCGCCAACTTCGCGGCAATCTTTGCGATCGGGAATCCGGTTGCCTTCGATGCGAGCGCAGATGAGCGGGAGACTCGGGGGTTCATCTCGATGACGATCATCCGACCGGTGTCGGGGTCAATCGCGAACTGGATATTGCAGCCGCCAGTCTCTACCCCGACCTTGCGGATAACGTCGATACCGACATCGCGCATCCGTTGAAATTCGCGATCAGTCAGAGTCAGAGCGGGAGCAACAGTGATCGAGTCGCCAGTGTGGACTCCGACTGGGTCAACATTCTCGATGGAGCACACAACGACGACGTTGTCGTTCTTGTCGCGCATAACCTCGAGCTCATATTCTTTCCAGCCGAGGATGGATTCCTCCAGTAACACCTGCGACGTTGGACTGGCCGCGAGTCCGGCTCCGGCAATCCG
Organism: Actinomycetes bacterium; assembly: GCA_047631015.1. Lineage (GTDB taxonomy): Bacteria > Actinomycetota > Actinomycetes > S36-B12 > UBA10799 > UBA10799. The sequence goes on along the minus strand of JBLHZE010000088.1, from coordinate 171 downwards.
CTCTAGGTCGGCTGGGCTGTACGCCATTCCAGAGCCGGCCCCACCCATTGTGAAGGAAGGCCGAACGACCATCGGATAGCCCAGTTCTTGGGCACCTGAAAAACAATCGTCGAGGGAGTGGCAGATTACGCTGCGCGCGGACTCCGCCTGGTAGCCCCGTATATCGATCGT
>JBLHZE010000087.1:0-8371 GCA_047631015.1 Actinomycetes bacterium | reverse complement strand
AATGAAATCTTCGACCGTAGCCAATCCGAGATCTCCGACCCATACGCCGATCATGAGGCCGCCAAGATGCGGCTGTCAACTGAAGGGCTGCACCTCCGGCAGCGTCACCCCGACGCGGTCGGGCCCCAGGGTGCCTACGTTCCACTCCTGGCTAGCGGCGGCGCCGCGGCCCATGTCATCGGCTTCATGCGCGGAGACTCCGTGATTGCCCTCGCCCTGCGCCACACGATGCGACTTGACTCTGCCGAGCTCGAAGCCACGACAATGGGGCTTCCCGATGGCCAATGGTTCAACCTGTTGACCAAGCGCGTCGTTCAGGGTGGTCCCAAGACCCTCTCGCTTCGCGAGATTCTGGGTGGCTGGCCGGTGGCGATTCTCGAAGCGGTAGGCCGCGATGACGAGTAGCAGTATGGATAAGCCGTTTCGGATGTGGGCACCGCGTGCCCAGTCAGTGCACATCGTGACCGACGATGGTTCCGAATACGAGCTCGTCGCTGACTCAGAAAACGACGGTTGGTTTCACAGCACGGTTCAGCTAGCCCACGGCACGAACTACCGACTGAACGTCGATGGCACATCGCTACCCGATCCGCTCGCACGCTGGCTACCGCACGGAGTACACGGCGCTGCTCGCTATTGGGATCCCGCAACTATTCAGTGGACGGATCACACCTGGCGAGGCAGATCGATTAAGGATGCTGGTTGCATCTACGAGCTTCATGTCGGGACGTTCACAGAGCAGGGAACGCTCAATGCCGCGCAAACGCGGCTTGACTGGCTTGTCGGCCTCGGAGTAACCCACGTCGAACTCATGCCATTGGCAGCATTCGGTGGCGCGCGCGGATGGGGCTACGACGGCGTCGCGCTGAACGCGGTCCAGCATGACTACGGTGGACCAGACGCTCTTTGCCAGTTTGTGGACGCATGTCACCAGCGGGGATTAGCCGTGCTCCTGGACGTCGTTCACAATCATCTCGGGCCCGCCGGAAACTACTGGGATGCATTTGGCCCGCTCACCACGGAGAAACACCTCACCCCGTGGGGTGGTGGCATCAACCTCGATGATGTTGGCTCCGATGACGTTCGGGCAATATTGATCGAGACAACCCTGGGGTGGATCCGCGACTTCCACCTTGATGGTCTTCGGATGGATGCCGTCCACGAGTTGGTCGATGACCGGGCATTGACCTACCTAGAGGAACTGAGCGAGGCAGTTCGGCTTGAGTCGGAGCGCCTGGATCGAGCGGTGGAAGTCACCGTTGAATCGGATCGTAATGATGCACGAACTGTCACGTCAGTGAGCGACGGCGGGCTTGGGATGACGGCTCAGTGGGATGACGACATTCACCACGCTTTGCATTGGCTGCTCACTGGGGAAGACGTCGGCTACTACTCCGACTTTGCCTCCGCGGAGGCTGTCAGTTACGCCCTGGGACGCGGCTTCCTCCACGATGGCACGTGGTCGAGCTTTCGTGGCCGGTCCCACGGTCGGCCGGTGGATTTTTCACAGGTTGATCCCTGGCGGTTCATCGTCTCCGTTCAGACCCACGACCAGGTCGGGAATCGTGCGACCGGCGATCGGTTGACACATCTTGTCGACCTTAATTTTCAGGCGGCAGCTGCCACCATGCTTTTGTCCTTGCCTTACACCCCGCTGCTCTTTATGGGTCAAGAGTGGGGGGCGCAAACTCCATGGCTGTTCTTCACGGACTTCGCGGATCCAGCTCTCGGTGAGCTTGTGACAGAAGGACGCAGAGCCGAGTTTGCTTCACACGGCTGGTCAGCCGAGGACGTGCCTGATCCGCAAGCCGGGCAGACGTTTCGCCGGTCGGTGCTGGAATGGTCGCAGGCTGACACCGGCAGCGGAGCGCGGCTCGCTGATTGGTATCGAACTCTGCTACACCTCCGGCGAGCCAATCCTGGGCTGGGCAGCGCTGTCGCGGGGGCTGATGGTCCCGATGAAGCTCACACGGCAGCCGGAATACGCGTCGCTATCGAAAGCGACCCCGATGGCCGCCCCGAGACGTTCTTGCTAGTCCGTGACGAGTGGGTCAGTTGTGTCAACCTGTCCAAGCAGGAGCAGGTCATCTCTATCGATAGGTCCCATCTCGTCGCGGTAGCTACCTGGCCCGACGCAGACGCCTTCGATGTAACAAACGGTAACGAGCGGACATCGATCCTCCTGGCTGCCGGAGCCAGCGGCGTGTTTCGCGTGGGCGCGTAACGAACTACCCGTTCGCAGCGCTCGAGATCTAAAGGACCAGCACGTGCCCGGTGCGCGGGGACACGGTTCCGTCTAGGACGTCGAGCCACGCGGCCTTGAGCGGGTCGGGGCCCTGGCCAACCACGACATCGACCCACGTCCTAGCCTGTGGAACAAACTCGCTCCACGCGGCAGCAAACTCCTGATCCAGGCGCTCACGTCCCCAGTCAGCTACCCGCTTGAGCATCTGATCCGGGGCGAAGAAGAAGCTGGTTCGAGGGCCTCCAAGAGCGCTGGGGCCGCCTATCTCATGGTGGGTCACGCCCACGATCAGCTCGCGGACCACATGGTCACCCAAGTGATCGCGCAGTGCGGCCAAGGTTCCACCGCTTCCGGCGAAGTCGATGTAGGCAGTGGGTATGTCGGCGAGCTGATCAATGTCGTCGTATGACATGACTACGTCGTAGCACCCGAGGCCCTCGGTGAATTCAACATTGCGGGTAGACGTGAGCCCCACGATGTCGCGGCCCTGGTCTTTCAACATCGCTGCCGTTCCGTAAGCGGTCTTACTCGACGCCGACGAGAAAACGATCTGAGCTGCGCCGTGGAAGTCCTGGTCGACTATCTGATCCGCCAGCAAGAACGAGGTCCAGAACAACGGTCGAAACAGGATGTGGAGGTCCTCGTCAGCCGCACTGTAGGACGGGTCCGTTGTGGTCAATGCGTAGGCGTTATAGGGCGATGGTAAGTCTGCCCGGTGGGTACTGACGTCATTGAAACCACGCACATCCACCCGACCCGTCTTCACGATCACGTGGCTCCCAGTCGGGAGGTATCCGTAGACGCGCGCACCGACTTCCACCCCGTCTGCGTTGGAGGCTTCGACGCTCGCGAAGCCCCAAACAGGAACGACTCCGAGCCCCTCTTCCGTTGGGAAGAAATCCCAATAACGAAAAGCAGTCGCGCCGAGCACTGCGTACGTCACGTTGTTGGTTGTGAGCCCAACTCGATCAACCTTGAGGAGAACCTCGCCCGCGGCGAGCGGAGGGAGTTCAGTCGTCAGGACGGTGGTGGCAGACAAGTTGTCGCGCTTTACCGCGAACGTCCAAGACTCAATCATGCCTCAACATAGCGTGCTGCCTGGCTCTGTCACACGTAGGCTGTTACCTCGGGGAAGGACCAGGAACCGTCGAGAATCTCCGGGCGGGGCCGATATAGCCGGACCACGTAGTTCCAGCCCTCCATGATCGGCAGACAGTTGGGGCGACCGTCGGCGCAACCACCGAAGTGCACCGAGATTGAGCCGTCCGGGTCTCGGGTTGCCGTTAGGTTGTTCACGCTCACCGTTCCGCCCGGCTCGAAGAAACCCGCTTCGTTGTACAGCGAGATAGACCAAAACCCGTCTACCGGAACGTCCCGCACAGTGAGTCTGTATTCGCCCACGGGCAGACCTGGGTTGACGTTGACGTAGTACGCCTCCTGCTCGGGTAGCCCTCCCCACCCGCTGGCCGTACCGATCAGATGGCGGATGGGGTCCACGGCGTCGGGTGCACCGAACGCGTGCTCGAATCCGCCCAGCCCCTTGGCGAGTTCCAGGAGTCCCTCTCGCGTGGCGTCTAGCGTGATCCCGTCGTAGTCGTCCGACTGGAAAGCAACGCTCGACGCGGCGGTCAACCGAAGCTGGTCCTGCAGAGCGTTAACCGCGGCCACGTCCTGCGCATCGGTAGGATTGGCAAGCGTACGCACCCCAACGAGAACGTAGCGGGAGCCGAGTTCCTTCTCGCTCAGGTGGTGCTCACCCTCACCGTGGATGACCACCGGAAGGTGGTGATTCTCGTTAACCACCATCGCGGACATGTAGCGAGAGCCTGCGTCTGGCATGACCAAGGTCGCACCCTCGGCTAGGTCAACCACCGCCATGCTGTAGAACGTGTCCCGGTTCATCCGGATCACTGTCTGGCGGTCCAATGGGGTTGGTCCCCTGCTGTGGTTCCACTGGTTCACGCCGCCAGCCTGCGTCTGCATAGCCGCTAACATACGAGCGGTCTCTGCCCGCGCGAAATTGTCTACATTTACTCGGATCGCTGTCATTCCCCCAGCCTACCGACGCTCCGACCTACGCGTACCTCACGGGGCATACGGCTCGACAAATACGCCTTTGTCGAGACCTGATGCGAATCAGCGAGGCTCGGGGCAAGTCTGTGAGCAACCCTCCGGCCACTCAGGAATGCGCAACGTAAACGGTATTCGATGACTCCCCGCCCGTCAGCGGATTTGGAAAGCTCACAATGTGTGCCGACAGGTTCGTGAACGCGTCAGCCAGAATTGCCATGAATTCCTCGTCCGGGGGATCGTCTGACCAGAGCGCGAAGACTCCCGTTGGCTTGAGGTGGCGACGCATCGAATCCAGACCTCTGCTGGTGTAGAACGAAGAATGACTGGGATGCAGCACGTGCTTGGGAGTGTGATCGATGTCCAGCAGAATCGCGTCGTACCTGGCTAGCAGGCCAGTGGGGAAACCAACATCTCCGCCGACGATGGCGAAGAAGTCCCCTTCGTGGAGCCGGGTGCGCGAGTCAGCGGCGAGTCCAGCGGTGTCCGGCAGGAGTTGTCGCTCATGCCAGCCGATCACTGGCCCGATGGCTTCGATAACGGTCAGCGTCTGGGTTCGGGGGTCTTCAAGGGCTGCCGCAGCGGTATAGCCCAGTCCCAGACCGCCGACGAGTACGTCGATCCCATCGGCCGACACCTCGGCCAGCCCGAGCCGGGCGAGTTCGACCTCCGCGACCGTGAAAAGGCTGGACATGAGGAACTCCTCACCAAGTTTGACTTCGTAAACGTCAATCTCGAGCGTTGGCTCGACTCGGCGCCGCAGCACAATCTCACCTAGCGCAGAGTGCTGCCAATCGAGCTCCTCGAATCGTGCTTTAGCCAAGATCCCTCGCCTTCCTCCCGGTCGCGCAGCCGACCGATTCGGCCGGCTACACCGAGGCGGGCGCCGGACTGCCCCAGCATCTGGGGATTGGGCTCACTCCGCGAGTATGTCCCGTCGGTACTCGACTTGCCACTCAGTCACGCTGCCATCAGCCCGTGTTACGCAGACCCCCGGCGATGCCGTTGATAGTAATGAGCAGCGCCCGGCGCAGCTCCGGATCGTCACTGCCTTCGGGCAGAGCACGCTGGCGTTTGAGCAACTCCACCTGTAGGGCATGGATGGGCCGGAGATAGTCGTGGCGAGTCTGAAGCGTTTGCTGCAACACCGGCCGGGAGTCGAGCAATTCGTCCTCGCCGGTCAGCGCCAAGACGGCTGCCCGCGCCAGCTCAAACTCGGCGACGATCAGATTAAGGATGGGCTGCAATGAACGAGGTACGAGCTGGCTTACGTAGTCGCGCGTTATGCCAAGGTCGGTCTTGGCCAGCGTCATCTCAACGTTGGAGATGAATGTGCGAAAGAACGGCCAGCTCTCATACATAGCGTGCAGCTCGTCCGCATGTCCGCTTTCGATCGCGGTGCTCAGGCCCGTCCCCACTCCAAACCAACCGGGGATGATCTGGCGCGACTGCGTCCATCCGAACACCCATGGAATGGCCCGCAGCGATCCTAGTTCGGCCTGGGCGCCGGGTCGATGGCTTGGCCGCGATCCGAGATTCAGATCACCGAGCTCGGCGACGGGAGTCGACGTCGCGAAGTATTCGGCGATACCGGGCGTACTCACGAACGACCGGTATGCCACCTCAGCCGATGTCGCTACCTCATCCATCAACGCAGTCCATCGCCCGATCGCGTGCGGCGGCCGTCGCGATTCGGTACGTAGCAAGCTTGACTCGATGACGGCGGCTAGCGCCACCTCAAGGTTTTCCCTGCCCAGATCCGGCAGCGCGTACTTATCCGAGATCACCTCTCCCTGCTCAGTCAACTTGAGGAAACCATCAACTGTGCCGTGCGGCTGGGCGAGTATCGCCTCCCCGGAAGGGCCACCACCGCGGCCGACAGTCCCGCCTCGTCCATGGAACAGCCGCAACCTGACGCCATGTTTGTTAGCGACGTCTCGCAGCACCTGCTGGGCGCGATGAATCTGCCACTGAGCAGCAGTGATTCCGGCATCTTTGTTTGAATCGGAATAGCCGAGCATCACTTCCTGCACGTCGCCGCGCGCCGCGACCAGGGCGCGGTACGGCGCCTGCGAAAGCAACTCATCCAGGATTTCGCCGCCGCGCTTAAGCTCGGTGCCGGTTTCTAGCAAGGGCACGAAGCCGATCTGAGCGATTGGTCCATCGGCAGCGTATAGATCGACTAGCCCAGCCTCGCGGGCCAGAACCACGGCAGCCAGCACATCATCAGCGTCATGGGTCATCGAGATGATGTAGCTCTCAATCACTCCTGTTCCGAGCAGCTCGATGACGTGTTTGATGACCCGAAAAGTCTCGACAGTCTGCGCCGCGTCCTTGCTCAATACACCGTGGCCGGAGATCAGTGGCCGACGTCCGGAAAGCTCGGCGGTCAGTACCTGCAACCGCTGTGCTGGGTCTAGCGACCCGTACGGTGTCTCGCCCAGTTGCTCGTAGCGCTGCGCAAGAGCCTCGTGGTGCTTGCGGGAATGTTCCCGCACGTCCATCACCGCGACGCTAAGCCCGAACGTCCCCACGAGCCGGGCGAGGCGGGCGACCTCGCCGCGCGCTGCGCACGGACCGCCGTGAGTATTGAGCGAATCGAACATCACCCGCAGATCAGCTAGCAACTCGTCGCTCTCCAGATAGTCGCGACCTGGCTGATGCCCCGAACCGCGCCGGATCCGCTCGCGAGTATTGATCAGGCGCTCACGAATGAATGAACTCTTGAGCCGGTATGGTTCCGCCGCATTCAATCCGGCGAAGCGCCCGTAAAGCTCGGGGAGCTGCTCCCGGTCCACGAGCAACGATGCCGCGAGCTCATCGGAGATCTCAACGATCCGAGTGGACTGACTCAGCATCTGGATCGCCCGGTCGACGCGCAAGATGAGTTGACGCAAGCCGTAGTCGGTGAGCCCCTTAGCCGTGGTGAGCGTGACCTCGGGAGTGACGTTGGGATTACCGTCGCGGTCACCGCCGACCCAGGTGCCGAACCTCAGTGCGGAATGACCGAACTCCAGCTCAACATTGAGCCGGGCTAGCTCATCATCGAGGTCCTCCAGCAGCCCGGGAACTGCGCCACGGTATAGCTGGCCTAGGTAGTATTCGACGTTGCTTGCCTCATCCTCCACCCGAAGCTTCGAGTCGCGAATCTCGTCGGTTTGCCAGAGCAGTTCCACTAGCTCGCGCAGAGTGCGTTGATCACGCGCGCGCTCGCGAGCGCTGGTAGACCCATCTCGCCGTTTCAGTACCTCCGCGACCTCCACCACCTTGGCCAGCGTGGAGCGACGCGCGGATTCGGTTGGGTGAGCTGTAAACACCGGACGGTACTGAAGCCGGCCCATGGTCTCGGCAACAAACTCGGGGTCCAAGTCACGTTCTGCGATCCGATCGCACGCAGACCGCAGCCACGTCTGGCCATCATCCTGAACACTGTGCAGCTGTGCTGTGCGGTGAACTTGTTCGGCCACATTCGCGAGCTGGAAGTAGGTGGCAAATGCGCGTGCCAGTTGCACCGCCTTGTCTGTCGGTAGGGCAGAAATCAAGTCTGGGAACCGTCCTGGAGAGCCACCCGCGTCGCTCTCGACTACATCGCCCTCCTGATGGTTACCCGCGACCGTCCAACCCTCGCCAGCATTGCTGTCGCTCTGGTCTACTCTGGACAGAGATCTGACAAGTTCGACGAGCGCAAGCATCTCGGGTCCCTCGTGCTCTTCCAGGATCTGCCCGAGCAGAGTTGAAAGCTCACGTACATCCCGACGCAGCTTCTCATGCGGATCCATGGCGCGACTCTACTAACCAGAAGCCTTTTGTCACCGATTTAGCGGGATCGTCGGCCGACTCCACCTCTGGAAGTGAACCTGCAGCGCACAGGACAACAGTGCGCGTTCCCTTGGCGTCTGTGTTCATGGCTGAATCGTGCGCGCATGCTGGTCACGCAGGTGCTGTCGCGGCCGTCTCACTTCGTTCAGCATCCTCGGTTCTCTTACCCGCGATCTAGCGCAGTGGTGATGAGTTGACCAGGAGTGCTGTGAGCGCGATGACCACGATGAATAGTCC
>JBLHZE010000086.1:0-8408 GCA_047631015.1 Actinomycetes bacterium | reverse complement strand
CCAGGAGCTTTCGTTGGTGTGTGCTGACTTGCAAAGAGATTGCACTTATGGGTTTCACTCAACTGGTTGTCACTCAACGCAATTCGATCCCACCCGTGCAATTGGCGTTTTCACTGGCGCACGGTTGCTACCGGTGCGTTTTTACCCGTCGTCGGTGTTACCGAACCGCGCTCCCAGGTCGAACGTCAGACACAGATCTGGCTCACACGATCTGTATCAGACCCCAGAGTGGAATATGTTTGGGATATGCCAGCTAATGATTCCATCGTTGCTTTTCCCGACCACATCACAACCGTTCTGAAGTTGCCGGAACTGCGGCGACTGAGTGCGGCGCTATTTGGCCTGGGACTCACGGGAGGGTGGCCACTGTCAGAGCAGCCGGGGTTCGCGACGGCAGGCATCCGGCTCGGCAATCTCAACCTAGAGATTTGTGCTGTCGACTCAGCAGAGATACCGCTGAGGGACTGGTTGACGTTCGAGCCCGCCGATTTGGAAACTTTGGCGGATGACCTCGAATCGCACGGCTTAGCTCATGATCCATTCGATGAGATGAAGGCGGGTGGCCGAGACATATATACGAGAGTTGGATTGCCCGCGTTGGAGAACGGGCAGACAGCGCTCCAGGTATGTCATACCTTTTTCCCCACTCGCACTACCGGACCGGTGGCGCCTGGGAACACAGCGGGAATCAAGCAGGTGCGATCAGTGAATATCGGGGTAGATGCTGAGCACGATGCTGCGCTGACGGCCTTACTCAGCCCGCGCAGTGCAAAGGGGAGGGTTGAGTTCAGTGTCGGACCAGTGCTGGCCATTGACGAGGCAGACTCACTTCAGGTACGTGGTCTCACAGTTGAAACCGAAGATCCCGATGTAGCGACTGCGACTCTCGCTGAAGCTGGTTTGGTCAAGACTGGAAACCGAAAAGTGCAGATCGGATCCCTAGATATCGACCTTGTTCGTTGAGTAAAACCCATGGTGCAAGACCGTGGATTTACTCGTCATTGGTGAAGCCGTGACCGTCACCATTCTGATCACCGGATTTGACCCGTTCGCCGGCAGAGCCGTCAACACCTCCTGGGAGGTTGCCCGAGCGGTCGCCCAGGAAGGTATTGACGGTGTGAGGATTCGTACCCGCCAACTGCCGGTCGAGTTTGTCACCTGCGGGAACGAACTCGTGGAAGCTGTCGCCGGAGCGCAAGCGGACATTGTGCTGTGCCTAGGGGAAGGAAGCGACACGGTCGCGTTAGAGACAGTTGCGGTCAACCGGTACACCGACACCGGGGTCGACAACGCAGGTCGGCATGCACCAGCACAGACCATCGACCCAGGAGGTTCAGGCGTTCTCAGAACACTGCTGCCGGTAGCCGACATTCTTATCGCCTTGGACGCCGGAGGGCACAGGTATGCGCTCAGTGGGGACGCCGGAGACTTCTGCTGCAACGAAACGTTCTACCGGCTCATGCAACACGACTGCGACGCTGTCCGCGGGTTTGTTCACGTTCCCGCACTCGACGCAGATGCCGATGTGACCGCCCTACGTGACACAGTAATCGCCATTCTAAGCACACACGATGGCTTGCACTGAGCGCTGCCTTCTGCTCGGTTTGTAGTCTGAGCCAGTGGATGAGCAGCGGGACGTGGGTGCGGCATCTGGTCGAGCACCCGATACGCCACCGCACGCTGCGCCAGTTCGTCAGCGGCCTGAGGACCCCCTCGTAGCGGCCGAACGGATGATGGCTGATGCTGCCTCCGAACTAACGGACGAACAAAGCTGGGATATCTACGCCGAGATCGACGATGAGCGCCAACGCGCCATCGGGTCCAGGAGCTTGATCGATCGGTTGGTCGCCCACATCGGACGAACGTTCGAGGTTCGCCTCAGTACTCCGGATCGGGCAGCGTTGGACGTCGGGGGCACGCTCGTTGAGGTAGGCCAGGGCTGGATCGAGTTGGCCGACGCTGGAATTACTCGGGTCGTGAACGTCTCGGCGATTGTCTGCGTGAAAGGCCTGACGGCAGACGTTAGTCAGCAGACATCCACAGTGCCCAGACGCAGCTGGCCATCGCTACTGAGGCAACTTTCCCTGAGGTCGAACGCCTCGCCGATCTTGCTCTTAGGTAAGGACGGGCTCGTGGTGTCAGTTTTTATTGCCTCCGTGGGTAGCGACCACGTCGATTGCCGGCCCGAATTGGGAACACGGGTTTACGGATCGCAAACCCTGACGACAATTCCAATCCCAGCGATCGTGATGTTGACACAGCGCGCAATGCGATAGCCCGCATGGGGTTTACTGCAGGCTTATGCGAGGTCGGTGTCGTCTTCGCGTCCGAACGGGTGGCTAGCCACGAACTCCGCGGTGTGCTCGTATGCCTGGTTGATGTACTTCTCGAGTTCGGCAGCCTCAACCCGCCACTGGCCTCGGCCGCCTACTTTGATCGCCCGGAGCTCGCCGCTGCGCACTAAGGCATACGTTTGAGCGGCGGAGATGTTCAGAGTCTCCGCGACATCAGTCAGGGTCAGGAATCGAGCGGCCATTGGTCGCTATGTTCCCACGAAATCGGTCCAGATTGCGTGTGCATGTGTCCGTCCTGTGGACACCGGGTTTGTGTACGGGGCGGAAGACGGTGACGATTCACGCGTCAACCATGGAATCCGGGGGGTAACCATGAGCACAGCAGCGCCAGCGCGCCCGCCAGGGACAGCGCGCCAAGGCGAAGAATCCGTCAGTGGGTACGGCGAGTACCAATCGCCACCTGCCCGGCGTCAGAGAATAGTGAAGGTCTGGCAGCAGCCGAAATTTCTGGCAGGTGCGGCTCTTGTCGTCGTATCGGTCGTTGCCGGAGCGGCGCTGATCGGGTCAGCGGATCAACGAGTGATGGTGTGGTCCGCCGCCCGCGACTTGGCGCCCGGGACGATCCTCGAGGATGCCGATCTCATCGCGATGCCGGTTCAGGTCAATCAGGTTGATCGCTATATCGGGGCCGACAGTGATGAGCTACTAGGTCGCCGTGTGACTCGGCCTATGGGCGCCGACGAATTAGTCCCGGTCGGCGCGATCGGGACTGGTCGCGCCGATACGCGGCTGATTACTGTTCCGGTCGAACCGATCCATGCCCCGACGGATCTCGCCCACGGAGACTTGGTCGATGTCTACGTCAGTCCGCGGGATGCCGCCACGGCAGGTGGCGCCAGCCGACTGGCTCTGGCTGCTGTCACAATCGCCGACGTCGCGCCTGATGTCGACAGTATGACCGGGGAGCTCGCGGTCGTCCTTGAGGTAGGCGCCGATCAGGCAGGAGATGTCGTGAGCGCAAGTCGCAGTGGGGTACTTGACCTTGTGCGGGTGCCGTTGAGTAGCCAGGTGAGCACTCAATGAGTCCCCAGACCAGTGAGACTGCCATTGCCTTAGCCTTGGGAAGCTCCGTCTGGGAATCGGAATTTGTCGCAGCGCTGGTGGCGATGGTGAGCGGAGCGAAGATCCGCCGCTGTGTCGACGTTGTTGATCTCGCGGGGTACATCGATAAGAGTCGACCTGATCTGGTTGTCATCGACGATCGATTCCCGCGCTTGGATGTATCGACGATCTCGAGAATTAGCCAGACTCAGACCACCATTGTTGGGGTATGCGCCGACAAGTCGGGAGCCCTTCGACTCAAGAACCTCGGCATCGATCACGTTATCCCGGTTGATGCGGGAGGTATCGATGATGCGGCCGCCGCAGTAGTCCAACTGCGACCGGCATCCGGGCCACCCGCTGGTTTGGAAGATTCGGCGCCGCTGATACACCCACCAGGGGCTGACGGCCCAATGTCACGCGGCGACCGTGCTGAATATGAGCTCCCCGGACGGCGACGGCCAACCAGGCCAGGACCGAGTGGCCGGATCACTGCCGTGTGGGGACCACCTGGTGGTGTCGGTCGAACCCACATCGCGCTCACGCTGGCGCAGCAGCTCGCCGATTCCGGCCAGTCCGTGCTGCTGGCTGATGCAGATATGACGTGCGCGGGGATAGGACCGGCGTTCTGTCTCACCCAGGAGAGTTCCGGGCTGATTGCGGCAGCGCACCATGCCGAGCGCGGAACGCTCGATCCGGAAATTCTGGCCCGACTTGCTCGAGCGATTTCAGACAACCTGCGCGTACTCACCGGGCTGTCGCATATCCGCCGCCGAGCCGAACTGCGTGCCGCTCCGATGTCGCGCCTGTGGGTAGTTGCCGGTCAACTCGCCGATGACGTTGTTGTCGATATCGGTGGCTGTCTCGATGATGGTTCGCTAGCGCTGGATGGCGATATTGGCGATTTCGGAATCGCTGCCGGGGGGCAAAGCGCTCCCGTAACGGCGCTCGGTAGCGCCGACCACCTTGTTGCCGTCTGTTCCAGTGAGCCAGCTGCGGTCGCTCGGCTGATCTCCCATGTTGGGGCAATTGCGAGTTTGGCTCCGAGCGCCCAGCTGCACATCGTCGTCAATCGGGTTAGATGCCCGATCGTTGCGAGTAAGGCTGCGCAAATGGAATTGACGGAGTTCATTCGTGGTCAGACTGGGGCTACCAGTGTGCATTTGGTGGCGGAAGATCGATCAGGGATGGATGCAGCGGTCGCGGGAGGCCTGACACTGTTCGAGGCCAACAGCAAGAGCCCGGCGGTCGCTGAGGTGGTGCCACTGGCCCGCGCGCTCAGCCATGTGTCCGAGCCAGTCGCGGTCGGCGCATAGCTCTGGGGCAGACTCTGCACTATGGGAGCAGCAGCAGTACCCAAGGGCTTGATCTTAGATTGGGGTGGTGTCCTCACCACGGACCTGCACTCGACGATGTCCGCCTGGGCCGAATCCGAGGATGTTGACCTTGAGCAGTTCGGTATGGTTATGCGCGAGTGGCTCGGCAGCGAAGGTGAGGACGAGACCCGGGTTAACCCGGTGCACGCTCTTGAGCGCGGCGAAATGGAAGTGCCCGACTTTGAGGGGCACCTGGCGGAAGGTTTGAGTGCCCGACTTGGTCGCAGGATCGAACCCACGGGCCTCTTGGCCAGGCTTTTCGCTCATTTTTCGCAGGCCCACGACATGACTGCTCTTGTTCGTCGAGCCAGAGATCGGGGAATCCGAACGGGGTTGCTTTCCAACTCCTGGGGGAACTCCTACCCACCGCACCTTTTTGATGGCATGTTTGACGCCGTCGTCATCTCCGGTGAGGTCGGAATGCGCAAACCCGAGGAGCGCATCTTCCGCTATACGCTGGAACTCATGGAGTTATCGGCGCCCGAATGCGTATTTGTCGACGATCTGCGCCACAATATCGACGCTGCGGTGAGCTTCGGCCTGGTGGGAATACATCACGTTTCCTACGCAGAAACCGCAACCGAACTGGACATTCTGTTCGACACTGACCTGAGCTAGCCCGGTCAGCTAACGGCTGCGGGTGAGGTCTGCCTACCGACGTGACGCGCGACGTGCCACGATAGACACGTGAACGATCGGCTGAATTCTCTGGATGTCTCCTTCTTATACCTCGAGGAGTCCACGACTCCTATGCACGTAGGAAGTGTGGCGATCTTCCAGCCACCAGAAGAGGGTTTCGACTACGACCGCCTTGTCAGTCTCATTAAGGGTCGAATCGCGCTAGTGCCCAGGTTCCGTCAGCGCGTCCGCTGGGTTCCTGGTGGGCTGGCGAATCCCATCTGGGTCGACGACGAGAGCTTCGATGTCACGTACCACGTTCGCCGCTCGGCCCTGCCCAGGCCCGGTACTGAAACTCAATTACGTGACCTGGTTGGCCGCGTCATGTCGAGGCCCTTGGACCGAAGTCGTCCGCTATGGGAGATGTATCTGGTTGAGGGACTAGAGCGCGGGCGATTTGCGATCCTCTCCAAGACCCACCACGCGATGGTTGACGGTGTGACTGCTGTCGATATCGGTCAAGTGATTCTGGATATGGATCCCGTACCGCGCACAGTCTCTAGCGATGAATGGCGCCCGAGCCGGGAACCGTCTGGGGCGGAGTTGATGGCAGATGCGGTCGGAGATCTCGTGCGGAGTCCGGCGGCCACGGTGGAGACAGTGCGTGGCGGAATTGCTGATTTGCACCGAACAGCATCGGCGGTGGGAAAGCACGCAATCGGGATTGCATCCGCGGCAATGACCGTCGCGCGATCTACTCCTACCAGCCCGCTCAACGTCGAGATCGGTGAACAACGGCGTTATGGAACAGCGAATGCCAAACTCTCTGACCTCAAGGAGATTCGTCGTGCCCACGGAGGAACGGTCAATGACGTCGTCTTGGCAATCACTGCGGGTGCACTGCGATCGTGGTTGATGACCAGGGGTGAGTCCGTCGGTTCACGAGCAACGATTCGAGCGATGGTTCCGGTCAGCGTCCGTGGCGAAGCAGAGGGTCGCGGGGGCAATCGCGTTGCCGCGTTTATCGTTGATTTGCCTGTGGGGGAGGCCGACCCCGTTGTTCGACTTCAACGGATCTCCTACGATATGGCCCAGCATAAGGAGAGCGGACAGATGCTCGGCGCTGAGGCGATTGTCGCTATTGCTGGCTTCGCACCGCCAACCTTGCACGCCCTTGGCGCGCGCGTCGGAAGCGATCTAAGTAAACGTGTTTACAACCTTGTGATCACGAATGTGCCGGGTCCGCAGTTCCCGTTGTATGCGGGCGGAGCCCTGATGCTCGCTGCGTACCCAGTCGTGCCGCTCGCTAAGGGCCAAGCCGTAAGTATCGGGCTGACATCCTACAACGGCGGGGTGTATTTTGGCCTAAACGCGGACCGTGACGCAATGCCCGATGTCGATATCCTCGCTCAATGTTTACATGATGCAGCTGAGGAGCTTTCTGACGCATCGCAGTCCTCTCATCGTGCTGGAAACCGTCGTCCCAAGGTTCCGTCGTCCACTTCAACGGCAGCCAAGAAAACTTCGCGAGCGCAAACTGTAAAGAAATCTGCACCGAAGACTCCAACCTCGCCGACGCGAAAGAAGGCAACTCAACCCCCAAAGGCGTAATCTCTCTCCCGCAGGGGTCGCAGTCCAGCAGAGGAGAGGGTGAGCCGTGGCGGCAGATAAGCCCAAGCGCGGCCTTGTTCTCGGTGCGGGCGGTGTTCTAGGAGCGGCGTGGAGTGTTGGCGCCTTGTGCGCACTGGAAGAAGTGTGCGGTTTCGACCCACGAGACGCCGACATCATCATCGGCACCTCTGCGGGTTCAGTGCTCGGGTCCCTCTTGGCTGGGGGCGTGTCCCCGCGACAACTAAGAGATCACCAGCTTGGAGTTCCGGTCACCGAAGGGCCGCTGTCTGGCTTCTCCTGGGACTACGAGCGCGCGACGTCGCAGCGCCCCGGGCGACCGAGATTTTTTGCAAAGGGCTCAGGTCTTCTGTTGCGCTCAAGTGCTCGCAAGCTCCGGCGGATGCCACCAACAGCCGTGCTGTCAGGGCTCTTACCGCAGGGCTCAGGATCTCTGGCACGGATCGGCCACTTGATTGAGGCGATCACCCCAATGGGCGAATGGTCGCCGCCCAAGAATCTGTGGATCTGCGCGATGAACTATCAAAGCGGAACGCGGGTCGCTTTCGGGCGCCCGGGAGCCCCGAAAGCTGAGTTGGCGCAGGCCGTTCAAGCATCATGTGCAATCCCCGCGTGGTTCAAGCCGGTCGCAATCGAGGGGGAGATGTACGTCGATGGCGGTGCGTGTTCGGCTACCTCCGTTGATCTCCTGGCCAATATGGGGTTGGACGAGGTCTACGTCATTGCGCCAATGGTGTCCTTTGCGATGGATCGCCCGGAAAACCTCATCGCCAAGCTCGAGCGCCGGTGGCGGGTCCAGGTAACAAAGCGTTGTTTGCGAGAGGTTGAGAAGGTGCGCGAGAACGGCGCGGATGTCATTATCCAGGGACCGGGACCAGAAGACCTCGAAGCGATCGGGGCAAACTTGATGGATGTGAGTCGCCGCATCAATGTGCTGGAGACCAGCCTGCAATCCAGCCTCGAGGCTCTACGCGACCCCGACCACGTCGGACCGGATCACTTAGCCGACGTCGGCTAACGAGTCAGCCAGTCTTGACCGACCTCCTCTTCCTTAGTCACCGCCCGATTAAATTGCTCGGCCGCGACCGCTTCGATCTTTCCACTGACGAACGGAACGCTCGCCTTGGCCTCGGCAGCGACGACCAGGACCGACCCGCCCTCCGTAGCGTTAATCTCGAAGGTCCCGTTGATCACCATCGGTGCCTTGCCGAAATCCACATGAAGTGTTCCCCGATAGTCTCCGTCTGGCTGCGCGGGCTGCCACACATCCGTCTGTTGGGTAGTGATTTGCTCGCCCACGAACTTCTTCGCGAAGCTCGGAATCTCTGCGGGTAACTCGCGAGTTGCGTAGATCCGGACACTGCCGTCATCGTTGTCCGTCACCTCGGCG
>JBLHZE010000085.1:0-8412 GCA_047631015.1 Actinomycetes bacterium | reverse complement strand
GACCGAGTTCTCCGGCAGCAACCATCCGACGAAGCAGCTCCGGCGGTGCCCAGGCCTCGCGCTGGGTATCGGCGTAGACGTTGTTCGAGGCGTTCATCAGCACGTCCAGACCAGTCAGATCACTGGTCTCCAGTGGGCCCATGGCGTGCCCAAAAGCCAGACGACATGCGGTGTCGACATCTGCGGCCGACATAACCCCGGCTTCGACTAGTCGGATTGCCTCCATCGATAACACCGTGATCAGTCGGGTGGTCACGAAGCCGGCAATATCGCGATTGACCACAACCACAGTCTTGCCGCAGTTCTGGGCGAAGACGCGCGCCCGCTCTAGCGACTCATCGCTGGTCTGGTAGCCGCGAACAATCTCGCATAGCGCCATCATGGGGACTGGCGAAAAGAAGTGGGTACCGACGACGGACTCGGGCCGATTAGTGACTGCGGCAATCGTCGTGATCGGAATCGCCGAGGTGTTGGTGGCTAACAGCGCTTCGGGCTTACACAACCGGTCGAGTTCCTTAAACAGTTCAGCCTTAACCTCGATCTTCTCAAAAACGGCCTCGACGACAATGTCGGCAGAGGCCACAGCCCCGAGGTCGGTTGTCGTGCTGATCCGATCCAGCGCGGCATCGACGTCGCCATCGCTAATCTTTCCCTTGGACGCGAATCGACGCAGCGACGTCTCGATTCCAGCTACCGCGCGAGCCAGTGCCTCGTCGGTGACATCGCGAATAACAACGTCATATCCCCCCACAGCGGAAACCTGCGCGATTCCCGATCCCATGAGCCCTGCTCCGATAATTGCAATCTGTTCGGCCATGGCTGCACCCTAAATTGATGGCGTACGGCTCATCGCGTCGGGGCATCAGATCTCGACGCGGGAGACCTTTGCTCCGAGTCCGGTGAGGTCACGGACGAAGTGGGCATATCCCCGATCGATATGGGAGACGTCGACCACTGTCGTCGTTCCCTCGGCGACCAGCCCGGCCAGTACCAGGCCCGCACCGGCTCGTACATCCGTTGCCTCGACGGGAGCACCCGAGAGTCGATCAGTGCCACGTACCAATGCATGGTGCCCATCGGTGCGAACATCGGCTCCAAGGCGGCTCAGCTCCTGAACGAACCTGAATCGGCCCTCAAATAGGTTCTCGGTAATCATCGCCGCACCCTCCGCGATCGCGTTCAAGGCGATGAACTGTGGCTGCAGGTCCGTTGGGAAGCCCGGGTATGGCAACGTCACCACATCGACCGATCGTGGGCGCCGATCCATGATGACGCGAAAGCCCTGATCGCTGGCATCAACGTGAGCACCGGCCGTCACGAGCTTGTCCAAGGCAATCTCGAGGTCTCCGGCGCGGGCCGCCTTAACCATCACATCGCCACCGGTCATTGCCGCCGCTACCGCCCAGGTTCCCGCGACGATCCGGTCAGGAACTGTTCGATAGGTCGTTGGATGCATCCCCTCGACCCCGGTCACTTCTAACGTCGCTGTACCGATCCCGCCGATCTTGGCGCCCATGGTGACCAGCATTCGGCATAGATCAGCGACCTCTGGTTCCCGCGGGGCGTTGTCGATGACGGTTGTGCCTTTTGCCAGGACCGACGCCATCAAGAGGTTCTCGGTGGCTCCAACGCTGGGGAAGTCCAACCAGATCGATGCACCCTGGAGGCGGCCGGGCACATCGGCAATCAGATAGCCGTGCTCGTTGTGTACGTCGACGCCGAGCCGATTGAGGCCAGCGATATGTAAATCCAACCCACGCGAACCAATGGCATCGCCACCTGGAACAGCAACTTCAGCCCGCAAACAACGCGAGATCAGTGGCCCAAGAACACAGATCGAGGCCCGCATGCGGCGGACGAGGTCGTAATCGGCCTGATGATGCAAGACCTCGGGAACCGTAATCGTCAACGATGCGGTTGCCAGATCGTGCTCGACCTCGCAGCCGAGGCGCCGCAGTAGCTCGGCCATCACCGAAACATCCAGAATCTCCGGTACGGCAGTGATCGTTGTCGTACCGGGAGCGAGCAGTGCTGCGGCCATCAACTTGAGGACCGAATTTTTTGCGCCTGCAATAACTACTTCACCCGAAAGGCGCGTTCCACCGATGACCTCGAAAGCTTCCACAAGTGGCGAGGATACGCTTACTCCATGGTGAATCTCACGCGTATCTACACGCGAACTGGCGATGACGGCACAACGGCACTTGGCGATTTCTCCCGCACTACAAAGATAGATCCGCGATTAGTGGCCTACGCGGACGTCGATGAAGCCAATGCAGCCTTGG
Source organism: Actinomycetes bacterium (assembly GCA_047631015.1). Taxonomy (GTDB): domain Bacteria; phylum Actinomycetota; class Actinomycetes; order S36-B12; family UBA10799; genus UBA10799. The sequence continues at coordinate 6,127 of JBLHZE010000085.1, read as the reverse complement.
GCGTGGCGGTGACGATGGGTGAGCTTCAACCGGAGATATCGGAGTCACTAGTGCGCATCCAGCACGACCTATTCGATGTCGGCGCAGACCTTTGCACCCCGCTACCGGCGCCCGATAGCCCACCGTCAGAGGTCCCGGCGCTGCGGGTCGAACAAAGCTACGTGGAACGGCTTGAAGCGCTGTGCGACCGCTTCAACGAACCGCTAGAGCCACTGCGCAGCTTTGTCCTACCGGGTGGCACGCGGGGATCTGCGTTGTTACACGTCGCGCGGACAACAACACGTCGCGCGGAAAGATCTGCCTGGGCCGCGATTGACGCGCACCCAGATTCCGTAAGCGACCTACCCGCCAAATACCTGAACAGGCTCTCAGACCTGTTGTTCATTCTTGGCCGAGCAGCCAACCAGGAAGTTGGCGATGTTTTGTGGGTTCCAGGAGCAAACCGGGACTAGCCAAACGCCAAATTAGCGCTTAGCAACCCTAATGCGGGTCTCGGCACGAGCGAGAGCAGCGGCCTTACCGTCACTGTCCTCGCTTGCTTTGGCTTCTTCAAGAAGTTCCTCAGCTTTTTTGAGGTCAATTTCGTCAGCCATCTCGGCGGCTTCAGCCAAAATGATGACTTTACCGCCGTCGACAACGGCGAACCCCGTGTGCACAGCAGCGTGCAGGTCACCCAAGTCATCTGGCTGGCGAATCAGCACCGGTCCGTTGCGCAGCATCGCGAGCATTGGCGAATGGCCGGGCATAACGCCGACCTCGCCGTCGTACGTCTCGAACGACACCAGAGTCGCCTCGCCGCTCCAGACCTCTCGGTCGGTGGCGACGAGGTGAACCTCGTATGGATCAGCCATGATTACTTGCCTGCCAACTTCGCGGCGTTACGCTCGAGATCCTCGATGCCACCGCACATGAAGAATGCCTGCTCTGGCAGGTGATCGTATTCACCGGCACATAGTGCCTTGAATGCCGCGACCGTCTCGGTGACGGGGACGAACGACCCTGGCTGGCCGGTGAACGCCTCAGCAACGAACATGTTCTGCGATAGGAAACGCTGAATACGACGTGCCCGGTTAACGATGACGCGGTCTTCTTCGGACAGCTCATCGATACCGAGGATCGCGATGATGTTCTCTAGGTCCTTGTAGCGCTGCAAGATCTCTTTAGTACGGGCAGCAACCTGGTAGTGCTCTTCGCCGATGTACTGGGGATCGAGAATCCGAGAGGTTGAGTCGAGCGGGTCGACGGCAGGGTAAATACCCTTCTCGGAGATCGGACGACTCAGCGTGGTCGTTGCGTCAAGGTGGGCGAACGTGGTGGCAGGTGCGGGGTCAGTCAAGTCATCTGCGGGGACGTAGATCGCCTGCAGTGACGTGATCGAGTTACCACGCGTCGAGGTGATGCGCTCCTGGAGCTGGCCCATCTCGTCGGCCAGCGTCGGCTGGTAACCGACCGCCGATGGCATACGGCCGAGCAGCGTGGAGACCTCAGATCCGGCCTGGGTGTAACGGAAGATGTTGTCAACGAACAGCAGCACGTCCTGCTTCTGAACATCGCGGAAGTACTCCGCCATAGTGAGCGCAGTCAGCGCGACGCGAAGACGGGTGCCCGGGGGCTCATCCATCTGGCCGAAGACGAGCGCCGTCTTGTTAATGACGCCTGACTCGGTCATCTCTAGGAAGAGGTCGTTGCCCTCACGCGTCCGCTCACCGACGCCGGCGAACACTGACACACCACCGAACTCTTCGGCTACCCGGTAGATCATCTCCTGGATGAGGACGGTTTTACCGACACCGGCACCACCGAACAATCCGATCTTTCCACCCTTGACGTACGGGGTGAGCAAGTCGATGACCTTGATCCCGGTCTCAAAGACCTCGGTCTTGGACTCAAGCTGATCAAAGGTTGGCGCGAGGCGGTGGATCGGCCAGCGCTCCTGGATGTCCAGCGAGGACTCCGGAACGTCCAGCGGCTTGCCCAGTGTCGTCCAGACGTGGCCCTTGGTCACATCGCCGACTGGGACCATGATCGGGGAGCCGGTATCGGTGACCTCGCCACCGCGGACAAGTCCGTCGGTGGGCTGCATCGAGATCGCTCGCACGAGGTTGTCACCGATGTGCTGAGCCACCTCAAGGGTGAGCAGTCGCGCATCGGGGTCACCCTCTTCGTACTTCCCGAAGGTCACCGTGGTGTGCAGAGCATTAAAGATCTCCGGCATTGCCTCGGCTGGGAACTCGACGTCAACGACCGGTCCAGTTACTCGAGCAACGCGGCCTACTCCAACTGCTGTGTCCGCAGTAGCGGTCATCTTGTAGCTCACTCCCTATGTAGCGGATGCCAGCGCGTCGGCCCCGCCGACGATTTCGCTGATTTCCTGTGTGATCTCGGCCTGGCGGGCCTGGTTGGCTTGGCGGGTATAGCGACGAATCAGGTCTTCGGCGTTATCTGTTGCAGATTTCATTGCGCGCTGGCGAGCAGCATGCTCGCTAGCTGCAGCTTGAAGGAGCGCGACGTGAACGAGGTTTTCTACAAATCGCGGCAGCAAGTTATCCAGAGTCGCCTCGGCATCTGGCTCAAAGTCGTACAACGGCCACACGGCTGCCCCGCCCTTATCCTCCGCGCCATGGATCCCGCTGCCGGAGGAGGTGTCGACGACTTCTTCAACGACCTCAAGCGGAACGACTCGAATAACCCGAGTTTCCTGGCTCACCCGGTTCACAAAGTGGGTGTACACGATATGAATCTCGTCTACGCCCTCAGGAGTATCGGAAAGGAAGTCCTTCAGGAGCCGAGAAGCGATCTTTTTTGCGTCGTCGTAGCTTGGACTATCACTGAATCCGGTCCAGGACTCCGCGACCGGGCGGTCACGGAACTTGAAGAAGCCCGCACTCTTACGACCGACGACGTACCACACTGGCTCGAGGCCACGTTCTCGTAGTCCGCTGGCCAGCCGTTCAGCTTCCTTGATCGCATTTGAGGAGTACGCCCCCGCGAGGCCACGGTCCGCTGCGATCAGCAGGATCGCCGCGCGCTTTGGGTCCTCGACTTCGTTCAGGAGGGGGTGGTCGATCTGAGCGTGCGATGCCGCCAGCGTCAGCGCGTCGTACAGGGCACGGGCGTACGGCTGGTTCGCCCTCACCGCAGCTTGAGCCTTAACGATGCGGGACGAGGCGATCAGTTCCATGGCGCGCGTGATCTTCTTCGTGGACTGTGTGTCCTTGATCCGCTGGCGGAAGACCCGCTGCTGTGCACCCATTTGGTTTCCTTAGTCCTAATCGTCCGCAGCTACTTGCGGACCTTGCGAGTGACCTTGCCGTGCTCAATCTCGTCCTCAGGCAGCGCCTCAGCTTCCGCCTCAGTCCCGAGCAGGCTTCCGTCACTGGTAACAAACTGGCTCTTGAACGTGCTGATCCCTTTATTGAGTAACGTGACCGAGTCCTCGGTCAGGTCCTTGGTCTCACGGATCGTGCCCATAACATCGGACATTTCGCGATCCATGTACGAGAGGAACTCCTTCTCGAAGCGCTTCACATCCTCGAGCGGGACATCGTCGAGTGCGCCAGAGGTACCAGACCAGACGGCAACAACCTCGCGTTCCATCGAGAACGGGTCGTACTGGGGCTGCTTGAGGAGTTCCACAAGGCGGGCGCCACGCTCTAGGGCAGCCTTCGAGGCTTTATCTAGGTCGGAGCCGAAGGCGGCGAATGCCTCAAGTTCGCGGTACTGGGCAAGGTCGAGACGTAGCGATCCGGCAACCTTCTTCATCGCCTTTGGCTGCGCGGCGCCACCCACACGAGAGACCGAGATACCCACGTTGATCGCCGGACGCACACCGGAGTTGAACAAGTCGGTCTCAAGGAAGCACTGACCGTCGGTAATGGAGATCACGTTGGTCGGGATGTAGGCCGAGACATCGTTGGCCTTGGTCTCGATGATTGGGAGACCAGTCATCGATCCGCCACCCATCTCCTCTGAGAGCCGCGCGCAGCGCTCAAGTAGACGTGAGTGCAGGTAGAAGACGTCACCTGGGTAGGCCTCACGACCGGGCGGACGGCGTAGCAGCAGTGAAACCGCGCGGTAGGCCTCAGCTTGTTTGGAGAGGTCATCGAAGACGATGAGAACAGATTCGCCGTTGTACATCCAGTGCTGGCCAATAGCGGAGCCGGTGTACGGCGCGAGGTACTTGAAGCCTGGATTGTCAGAGGCGGGAGCAGCAACGATCGTGGTGTACTCCAGCGCGCCGTTGGCCTCGAGTGCTCCGCGGACTGCGGCGATCGTCGTGCCTTTTTGGCCGATCGCGACGTAGATGCACTTGACCTTCTTGGCTGGATCGCCCGAATCCCAGCCCTCCTTCTGGTTCAGGATTGTGTCCAGGGCTAGGGCTGTCTTCCCGGTCTGGCGGTCACCAATGATCAGCTGACGCTGGCCGCGTCCGATCGCTGTCATGGAGTCGACCGCTTTGAGGCCGGTCAGCATCGGCTGGGTGACTGGCTGGCGCTCGACGACACTCGGTGCCTGTACCTCGAGTGCACGACTGGCGTCGGATTCGATGGGGCCCAGGCCGTCGATCGGGATGCCGAGTGGGTTAACAACGCGACCCAGGAAGCCGTCTCCCACGGGGACGGACAACACTTCACCCGTGCGGCGCACCTGCTGGCCCTCGGCAATGTGCGACGGATCGCCAAGGAGCACGCATCCGATCTCGCGGATGTCGAGGTTAAGCGCAAGGCCGAGGAGTCCGCCCTCGAACTCCAACAACTCGTTGGTCATCGCAGAGTGGAGGCCCTCGACGCGGGCGATACCATCGCCAACCTCAAGAACGCGACCGACTTCTTCACGCGCGTTCTCGGGCGTGAACTCAGCGACGTTTTCTTCGATTGCCCCGCGGATGTCATCCGATGAGATGGTCAGCTCGGCCATTGTCTCTTCTCTTTCGTTCGTTGTCGAAACCCCGTATTGAGGAATCGCGGGAATCTGTGGTCTGTTACCCCGCCAGCTTGCGGCGAGCTTGTTCTAGTTTGTTTGCAGCCGTTCCGTCGATGACCTCGTCGCCGACCCGTACCTCAATCCCGCCGATAACAGCCGGATCGATGTCAACGTTGAGCTCAACCGAACGACCGTGTAGTTGGGCCAGGGCCGCCGCGAGACGCTCTTCTTGCTGAGCAGTCAGCGAAACGGCACTGCGTACCTCGGCGATAATCCGACCTCGACGACCAGCTGCAAGCTCTGAGAGGCGCGCGATGGCCGCTTGGATACGACGTCCGCGGAGGTTCCCCGAGATATCGCCCACGAGCTCAACGGTCTCTGGGGTGGCATTACCGTCCAGCAGTTGTCGGACGATTCCGGACTTAGTCGATGGGGGTGTCGCGGGGTTGGTGAGGGCCATCTGCAGTGCGGCGTTGGCATCGATCGCCCGGCCGAACCGGAAGAGTTCCTCTTCAACTCGGTCGATGTTTGAATCTGTCTCCGCGCCCATCAAAATGAGGGTGACTCCGGCTTCCTCGACAGCATCGACCATATCGCTCTCGGACGACCATCGAGACGCCGCGATTTGGGTGCACACCGAGGTCGCGAGCTCGGATACCTGAGAGGCGAAGAGTGTGCGAACTGTCGCAACTTTCCGATCCTCGGAGATCGATGAGTCCGCCAGCATCGCGCGCAGTGCCCGCTCCTTGGTGAGGACGCCGACAATCCCGAATAATCCACGGCCCGCTTCGCCGAACTCCTTGGACGAAGGCGACGCGTCGTACCGCGATGCAAGAGACTCCTGCAGCGTGGCGTTCGACGTTCGGCTCGCACCCAGCATTAGGCAGTCCCGGTGCTTTCAGCGGCAGATTCGAGTTCGCCGATGAATCGGTCGACAACTGCCTGCGCCCGGGTGTCGTCGGTGAGGACCTCCCCGACAATCCGACCGGCAAGGTCGGTCGCGATTGCGCCGACGTTGCGCTGCAGATCGGCCCCGGCCTTGTTCTTCTCCTGCTCGATTTGAGCTTGAGCAGATGCCGTGACCGCCGCTGCGGCAGTTGCCGCCTCGGACCGTGCCTTCTCGATGATGTCCGCGCGCTCGGCCTGGGCAGCTGCCCGGATCGTGGCGGCTTCTTCCCGAGCCTGAGCGAGTTCGTCTTGGTTG
>JBLHZE010000084.1:0-8464 GCA_047631015.1 Actinomycetes bacterium | reverse complement strand
CGACGTTCCTTCGCGATGACGGTCGAGTACACCTGGCCGGTTGTCACGTTGGCCTCAGACGAGAGGCTGTGATCCAGGAAACGCTCATAGTGACCGATATCGAGATCAGTCTCGGCCCCATCATCTGTAACGAAAACTTCACCATGTTGGAACGGATTCATCGTTCCTGGATCGACATTCAGGTACGGGTCCAGCTTCTGCATTGTCACCCGCAGACCCCGCCCAACCAGCAGGCTACCGAGGCTTGAAGCCGTCAGTCCTTTGCCGAGAGATGATGCGACACCGCCGGTCACGAATACGTGCTTTGTCTGCGTTTGGCCCACGGAATGCCAGGTTATCAGCGGATGCGCCATCTGTAAGGCGCAGTCTCACTTCGCTTGCGCGTGTCGAGCTCTTTCGTGGGCGGCAAGGTCGAGTAACTCGTGCGCATGCGCGGCAGCGTGCTCGGATTCCTCCTGGCCAGCGAGCATCCGAGCAAGCTCACGAACTCGTAGCTCCTCATCCAGGTCCTCGACGCCAGCGGACGTGACGTGACCGTCATGCTGTTTAGAAACGACAAGATGGTTGTCAGCGAAGGCTGCAACTTGCGGCAGATGAGTAACGACAAGGATCTGCGCATTACGGCTGAGTCGGGCAAGACGTCGGCCGATTTCGACTGCAGCCTTTCCGCCGACCCCAGCGTCCACCTCATCGAAGATGAAGGTGAGCGCACTCGCACTGTCGGCCAGCACAACCTCTAAGGCCAACATTATGCGCGAGAGTTCGCCACCTGACGCAGCGTGCGCCACGGGCGCTGGATCGGCAGAGGCATGGGCTTTGAGCATGAACTCCACCTCGTCGATACCGGATGCTCCAAAAGCCACCGGAGCCTCGAGCCCCGGCACGACCAAACCGTCATCGGGCGCGTGGGTTCCACGGTGGCGGATATCGATCTGCAGTTCAGAGTGCGGCATCGCCAAACCCTGCAGCTCGGTTGTGACAAGGCCACAGAACCGCGTTGCAGCTTTCCTGCGCGCATCAGAAAGCAGACCGGCCAAAACTCCCAATTCGACGCGCAATTCCGCACGCCGCGTTCCAAGTGCCGTCAGATCACTCGCTCTCGTTAGCTCAAGGACCCGAGCAGCAGAGCGCTGCGACCAGGCCAAGACCTCATCGATCGTGTGACCAAACTGGCGAGTAAGCGTCGCAAGTTCCGCACGCCGACCCTGGACCCTCTCTAGCTCTCCCGGCTGGGCATCCAAGTCAGCGAGGTATCGAGAGAGATCTATCCCGACCTCGTTGAGTAGCACGGATGCTTCCTTGAGCTGTGCGGCAATCGCCGCTAGCCCTGGGTCCAGATCGGCCACTGCCTCGATTGCTTGCCGTGCGCGATGAAGATCCGCGACTGCTCCGTCGGCGCCAGCTCCGTCCCGTAACTCGTCACCACTGACGGAAGTCAACGCTGTAGCCGCGCCAGTCTGCAACTCAGACATATTTCCAAGTCGCGCTGCCGACTCAGCAAGCTGCGTGTCCTCACCAGCGAGCGGAGCGGTCTTCTCAATGAGCTTAAGTTGCTCTGTGAGCAGCGTCAGCTCAGTGAGCTGCTGGGCGTGGTTGCGTGTGGCCTCGGCATATTCGTCATCGATGTCACGGACCAGCGCGAAAAGCTCCTCATACTGACCCTTAACTGCCCCGAGTTCCGCTGCGGCAAACCGATCAAGCACCGTCCGCTGGCGTGAGGGCCGCCGGAGCATGCCCTGCTCGGCCTGGCCATGGACCGCCACCAGGTCGTGGGCCCACTCTGCCATCGAGCTAGCAGTGACGACTGTGCCGTTGATCGAGCAGCGACTTCGCCCTTCCAGTGGCATGGTCCGATTAACCAACAACTCGCCGTCCACAACCTGAACACCAGAATCAGTCATTTCCCGGACCACATCACTCTTGGGTGGAATCCGCCAACCACCTTGGACTGCGGTGTCCTTCGCGGCCGCAAGACCAGACGCCGTCTTACCGCCGAGAAGCAGACTCAATGCCGAGAGCACCATCGTCTTACCCGCTCCGGTCTCACCGGTAATGACCGTTAGACCCGCCCGCAGCTCGATCTGAGCCTCGTCGATGATTCCTAGGTGCCGTATCCGTAGAAACTCGATCACAGTGTTGGCCCTTCAAAATCGTCGCGACCGCGCCAGCTTTTTACCGGCAGGTTGAACTTGGCAACCAATCGTCGAGCGAACCGACTGTCGTGCAGCCGCGCAAGCTTTACCGAAGACGAGCTTCGTCGAACCTCCAGGCGCGAACCGGGAGGTACCTCGATTTTCCGCGCGCCATCACACCACGCTAGTGCCGGTGATGATTGCGCAAGGAGTTCGATGTCAATCGAGCTGGACGGACTCACCACGAGAGGGCGGCTAAATAGTGCGTGAGCACTTATCGGCACAACGACAAGCGCCTCAACCTCCGGCCAAACCACCGGGCCACCCGCAGACCACGCGTAGGCAGTCGACCCGGTTGGCGTGGCGCAAACGATTCCGTCTGCTGCCCACGAGGACAACGGCTCATCATCGATGGCAAGGACCAGTTCCACCATTCTGCCGCGCTCGCTTTTCTCCAGCGTCACGTCGTTTAGCGCCCACCCGGTTCGAGTCGTTCCCTGCGGGGTCAACATAACCAGCTCAAGCGCCATCCTCGATTCGACGTAATAGTCGCGCTCTATTGCCGCCCTCAGAACCGCGGCTAGCTCGGCCGGTTCCGACTCGGCAAGAAAACCCATATGGCCTAAATTCACGCCCAGCAAAGGCACGCCGTATCCACTGGACAAATGCGCCGCTCGCAGGATCGTCCCATCGCCGCCGAATACAATCGTCAACTCGCAGCCCTGCGCCGCGTTACTAACGTCGACGACGCGGACATCAGGGTGGCCGAGCATCGCAGCATCTTCGGCAAGCAGACAAACTTCAATATCAGCCGCCCGTAGTCCGTCCACAGCGGTAGCCGTGATCTTGATCGCATCAGCTCGACCACTGTGCGGGATCACGAGTATGCGTCTGTGCGCCGGGTGCTCGTCCGCTGATGCCGCCATCTGTACCTCTCGCGTGGGTGTAACCAACCCGCTGTTCAGTCAGGTCCTAGAGTAATCGCTGCTTGCAGGTCATCTTCCACCATTGGCGGCGCATCTTCGTGTAGCCACAGAAAGAATTCCACGTTTCCACTCGGCCCAGGAAGAGGGCTCGCGGCTACCCCGGCGCAACCAAGGCCTAAATCGAGCGCAGTCTGTGCCACAGATCGAACGGCATCTGCTCGCAGCGCAGGGTCGCGAACGACTCCATTCTTACCCAGCGCGCCTCGACCGACTTCGAATTGCGGTTTGACCATGAGAACGAAGTCGGCTGATAATGCCGATGATCTTCGAAGTGCCGGCAATACAGTTCTAAGTGAGATGAAGCTCAGGTCCGCCACAATCAGTTCAGGCACCTCGGGAAGGTCATCGGCGGCTAGGTTGCGGACGTTGAACCTATCGCGAATATCGACCCGTGGGTCCTGCTGTAGTCGCCAAGCAAGTTGCCCGTACCCGACATCGACCGCGTAGACCAAACGGGCTCCGCGCTCAAGCAGGACTGCGGTGAAGCCGCCCGTGGATGCACCGGCATCGAGACATACTCGGTCGGAGATTCTCACACCAGAAAAGACATCCAGAGCACCGATGAGTTTTCCGGAACCACGGGAGACCCACCCCGTGGTTTCTTGATTCGTGAGGACAATTGGATCGGCTGTACTCACTTGCCGCGCAGCCTTCTCCGCCCTCGTGCCTTTGACGAGCACGGATCCGGACTCGACCAGCTCTCTGGCGGCGTCTCGCGAGCGCGCCATCCCACGCCGAACCAACTCAGCATCTAGTCGACGGAGTGTGGACACGCTGCAGACAACTACTCAGCTCAGTGGTGGAGGGAAGTGTGCTCTGACGCTGGCTCAGATTGAATTCCGGATTGCTCGGTCCCAACTTCTCTCTTTGGTGTCCCTGTCGACTCGTCGCGAAGACGCGACTGGAGTTCCGAGAAAGTCGTCTCCAATTCCTCAGCTGTCTCTTCAAGAGTGAAGGTCGAATCAAGCTCACCCTGCTCAGCGTCGCCAGAATCTGCGGTGACGACTCCATCGATCTCGATTTGCATTAGGAGGACGCCTTCGTACTGGCTGTGGTCTTCTTGACTGCCGGCTTCTTGACTGCCGGCTTCTTGACCGAGGACTTCTTAGGCGGCGACTTTTTCGCAGCCGCCTTCTTGGGTGTCGCCTTCTTGGATGCAGCCTTCTTGGATGCAGCCTTCTTCGCCGAGGTCATCTTCGCCGGCGTGCGCGTCGGGGCCGCCGCGGGAGCGGCTTTCGGTGAGCCACCGGAAGCTTGGGGGAACACGTCGGCCCCCGTCACCTTTTCGGCAGACCGTGCCGCACTTGCCGCCGTCGTCGCGGCAGTGCTTGCCGCAGTATTCGCCGCAAGCTTCGCTGTTGCGGCAGCGGTTTTCGCACCATCAGTCGCGACCGAAACGGCCGCATTGGCAGCGTCGACTGCCTGGAATGAGCGGCTCCCGATCTGCGTCTCTAGCCGTTGCACATGTCGACGTACCGCTGCTAACTCCTCCTCACGAACAAATCCCATCCGACCCACTGCACGATCAACCTCAGTCTTAACCAAGCCCACGATCATCTCTGAGTTCGTACGACTCTGCTCGACAAAGTCCCCCGCCATCGTCTGTAGACCCTCCGCGAGTACCTCGGGCGCCTTCGCTGGATCGGCTGTCTGGCTCGCTAGGTTCGTCGCCGTCTCTTTTGCCTTGGCCGCGGTGACTTCAGCTAAACCGGAGGCGAGTTGTAGGTAGCTTCGTAGTGCGTCGATCACGCTTAACTCCTTGTCGAAGATCTAATTGCCCGCGCAGTGCGAACAAGACAGACGATTGTGTTGGCTCTAATTCTAACGCCAATGTCTATTCGGTAACCCGTTTGCATCACCCGTGGTGGGCAAAAGGTACCGCGTGTTCGGCGTGTTCTCGACTCCCTCCGCCGAATCAGCCAGGATGGTATGTACGTTCGAGTCCGTTCGGACCTCGATAAACGTCCGCGGGATGGGAGTAAAGGTGGCCTCACGGGATGAGTGTCGCGATACTGTCCATGAGTTAGTAGCAAAGCTTCAGGACGTGGACCAAGACAAACGCAAGAAGCATCTCCCTGAGCGAACCTTGGAATTAACGCTGCTCGACCTAGATATGAGTTTCTGCGGAACTCTGCAGGATGGGGAACTCATCAACATTCAGGAATGCGAACCGGAGGAAAAGCCAAACATTCGACTGACGATGGATTCGGATGTGCTTATCGATATGCATGAAGGTCGACTGAAATTCGCACACGCCTGGGCCTCAGGACGCCTTCACCTCGACGCCGGAGTCCGCGACTTACTTCGGCTCCGTTCCCTGATGTAAGTCAGCCGACCTCCAATGCCCGTTGCAGTTGCTCGCTGAGCTCCGACACCTGGTCACCGACGTCGCGCCCCGCATCGCTCTGTTGCCAGCTCGCCATCGTCAGGGCCCTGACCCCGTCAACTGGATCGCTACCTTCACTGGTAACAACAACCCCCTCCTCACCAAGTTCTAGAATCCATCCGCCAGCACTGACTGTGCCACCTTCACAAATAGGATCGACGTAGGGACGCATCAGGCCCCGCAAATCTCGGCATATGTAGGTGGGCCGGTGCTTCGCCGGAGCAGCGCAGACGTGGCCGACCTCGGTGACACCCGTCATAACCAACAGACTCGAATAGTTGGCCAAGTGCGCCGCCTCAATATCAGTATCGAGGCGATCGCCTACGACGAGTGGGGACCGCGCAGAGGATCGAGCAACTGCCTCGACAAGTGCAGGAGAATACGGTTTGCCAACGACCTCCGGGTAGCGACCAACCGCTGCAGCGAGTGCTCCGATAAGCGCGCCGTTCCCCGGAGCCATTCCCAGCTCGGTTGGTAACGTCATATCCGCGTTGCTCGCCACCCACGGGAGCCCGCGGTGTAGGGCCCCAGCGGCCTGTGCCAGGTCTCGCCACCCAACATCTGGATGAAAACCCTGGACTACCGCGACCGGGTTTTGATCAAGAGTTCGCACTGGCGTCAAACCGACTGCCCGAAGCGCAACCTCCAGCCCAGCACCACCAACCACCAACACCGGCTCGCCTACCTCAAGATCCTCGGCTAATCGTGCGGCTGCCACTTGCGCGGAAGTGACAATATCTCTTGGCTCAGCGCGAACCCCCACCTGTGCCAGCACCGCGACGACGTCTGCTGGCGTACGACTCGCGTTATTCGTCACGTAAACGATCTGGGTGCCGAAGTCCGATGCGACCAGCTCGAGCGCATCCGCAGCGAAGGGAACCGCGTCTTTGCCGATATAGACAACTCCATCGAGATCCATCAGCAGAACGTCAAATGCCGCGCACAGCGGCTGATCCACATCTCTCAGTACGTCAGCCATAGTCGCCATCGTGCCAGGGTAAACACCACAGCGTCCTCTTAAACAGCTAAGACGTTCTGGGCGAGCGGCACCGGGGACCGCCGAGCAGTTCCAGCCCCGCAGACCCGCTCTAGGCGTCCAGCTCGTCGATTCGATCAGTCGCGTCCGTTTCGCCCTCTGAGTCCGCCGCTGCACTGCGCATGAACCAATCCCGAGCAGCTTCGTGATCCGCAGCAGCGAGGAGAGCATCGGCATAGCCGTAGTAAAGCCTCGCAGCCCACTGGGCCGATTCCGGTGTTTGAGCACAGGGTCCGCGCAGGAGAGCGACAGCGGCATCATTCTGGCCTAGATCCATGCGCGCGCCCGCTGCTACGAGTAGCAGCTCTGCCTGGGTTTCCCCTCGTAGACGTCTACCTTCCGGGCTCGTCGCAAGTTCGACCGCCTTGCGCGGATTCCCAAGCGCACGCTCGCAGTCAGCGAGCAGCGGTATCAAGTCGTCCCGCCCGCCAATTCTGCGCGCAGCCTGAAGCTCCTTCCTCGCGGTTGCAAACTCACCCGCATGATAAGCCGCGATACCCACTGCCTCACGGACCACGGAACTGCGCCCGCCAATCCGACCGGCTTGTTGGGCGTACTCCAACGCCTGTTCGGGGTCTTCCTCCAGGGCTAGTCTCGTGGCCGCGAGCCAACGCTGGACGCGCACGCGAACTCCTGGATTCAGTACCTCAAGGTCGCGGAGCACATCGCGTGGCAGCACCCCCACATCGATATCGCCCAAACCATCCCGGAAATCCTCCGGGGTCATGTCCGCCGGCCGCGGGCTACTGCCGCTACGCGAATCGCGACTCCGCGAGTCGCTACCTCCAGCGGGCCGGGATCCCCCCTCACTGGAACGACGATCCCGCGGGGGTCCAGATTTGTTACCAGTCGAGCGGCGGTTGCGATCACTAGGCGGACGCGACGACCCCGTCGTCGACCGATCCGAGGTGCCCTTTGACGATGTTCGGCCAGCGGAATCTGAACCTCTACCTGCACTAGAGCTTGACGTTCCCTTGTATCCGCCGCCTCCTGACCGAGATGAGCCGCGCGCGGAATCCCCTGGAGGCTTCTCCCGCTGCGAGCTGCCGCTCGAGCTCTTACCGCGCGAAGACGAACCGTTACCCTTCGATGACCTAGGTTTACTATCGCGATCATCTGAGCGGCCAGATGTTGGCATCCCAAGCTCCATTCGGTGGTCGACAAACAACAGTATGGCCGTAACGGGAGAAATAGAAATGGCCACCGTCTCCGGTGGCCATTTCTGAAGTATGTTTGGCGGCGTCCTACTCTCCCACTCCGTCACCAGAGCAGTACCATCGGCGCTGAGAGGCTTAGCTTCCGGGTTCGGAATGGGACCGGGCGTTTCCCTCTCGCTATGACCACCAAAACTCTATGGAGATATCAATCGCTGACTCACCACGGAACCGCGCAAAAAGCGCAGTGCCATGTGAATCGGCTCCCGACCGTATCTCGGGAACCGCACAGTGGACGCGTGCAAAAAGTGTGTGAGGTCAAGTCCTCGGCCTATTAGTACCGGTCAGCTGCATGCATTGCTGCACTTCCACTTCCGGCCTATCAACCCAGTGGTCTACTGGGGGCCTTACCAGGTTACCCTGTGAGAGCCCTCATCTTGAAGCGAGCTTCCCGCTTAGATGCTTTCAGCGGTTATCTCTTCCGAACGTAGCTAATCAGCAGTGCCCTTGGCAGGACAACTGACACACCAGAGGTTCGTCCACCCCGGTCCTCTCGTACTAGGGGCAGGTCTTCTCAAGACTCTTACGCGCGCGGCGGATAGGGACCGAACTGTCTCACGACGTTCTAAACCCAGCTCGCGTGCCGCTTTAATGGGCGAACAGCCCAACCCTTGGGACCTACTCCAGCCCCAGGATGCGACGAGCCGACATCGAGGTGCCAAACCATGCCGTCGATATGGACTCTTGGGCAAGATCAGCCTGTTATCCCC